>NZ_LIIN01000012.1 GCF_001634385.1 Rathayibacter tanaceti
GCGTCGGCGCGGAGGGACGCGAGCCCGAAGGGCGCGGAGCCCCCCGGGCGGGCGGGGGGTGGAGGGGGTCGTCGGGGGTCGACGACGCCCCCGCGCCGGATCCGCCCTGGCCCTGGAGGGCCTCGCGGAGCTTGCGGGCGACGGGGGGTTCGATGCTCGAGGACGGTCCCTTGACGAACTCGCCGAGCTCCTTCAACTTCGCAAGTGCGACCTTGCTATCGACACCGAGCTCGGATGCGATCTCGTGTACGCGTGGTTTTGCCACTTCTCTCCTGTCTTGGGCCTGCACCCAAGACGGGGGCAGGCGTCACGAACGGACGGGTCTCATGTCGAGCCGCTCATCAGTCTTCGCTCATGATCAGTTCACGGGCCGTTCTGCCTGTTCTCTATGGTGTGATCGTGCGCTGCTCCGGCCCCTCCGGATGAGGAACCGAGCCGGTCCGAACGCGCATGACGTACTGCTCCAGCTCGCTCGCGTCCACGCTCTCGCGCGTCCGGAACGCCCTGCCGAACGCGCGGCGCTTGACCGCGAGCCCGTAGCAGTCGGCTGAGTCGTGGAGCCACGCTCCCCGACCAGGACGAACGGCACGCGGGTCTACCGCGAGGACGTTCGAGTGGAGGACGAGCCTCAGAAGAGAGGCCCGGGGGGCGCGCAGACGGCAGCCGACGCACGTTCTGACGGGACTCACTCTACTCCCTCGTCCGGACGAGCGCTTCCCCGCGTGGCCGTTGGCCGGGGATCACTCCCCGTCCATCACCGAATCGGGCTGGATGTCGATCTTGGCACCGGTGAGCTTCGCGGCGAGTCGAGCGTTCTGCCCCTCCTTGCCGATGGCGAGCGAGAGCTGGTAGTCCGGGACCAGCGCGCGCACGGCCTTGAGGCCCTGATCGATCACGAAGGCGCTGGTCACCTTGGCGGGCGAGAGGGCGCTGGCGACGAAGGTCGGCAGGTCGGAGGAGTAGTCGACGATGTCGATCTTCTCGTTGTTGAGCTCGGCGGTCACCGCGCGCACGCGCTGGCCGAGTTCGCCGATGCAGGCGCCCTTGGCGTTGACGCCGGGCTCGGTCGCGCGCACGGCGATCTTGGTGCGGTGTCCAGCCTCGCGGGCGAGCGAGACGATCTCGACCACGCCGGAAGCGATCTCGGGCACCTCCAGGGCGAACAGCTTGCGCACCAGCGATGGGTGGGTGCGCGAGACCTGGACCGAGGGTCCCTTCGCCCCGCGGCCGACGCTCGTCACGTAGACGCGGATACGACGCCCGTGGCTGTAATCCTCGCCGGGAACCTGTTCTTCGGGCGAGAGGATCGCCTCGATGGAGCCGAGGTCGACGTGGATCATCCGCGGGTTCGGGCCCTGCTGGATGACGCCGGCGACGATGTCGCCCTCGCGACCCTTGAACTCGCCGAGCACGTGCTCGTCGGCAATGTCGCGCAGGCGCTGGTTGATGACCTGCTTCGCGGCGAAGGCGGCGATGCGGCCGAAGTCGCGCGGCGAGTCCTCGGCCTCGCCCACGACGGCGCCCTCGTCGTCGTACTCGGGCACGAAGACCGAGACGTGGCCGGTCTTGCGGTCGAGGTGCACGCGTGCGGAGACGGCTGTCGACTTGTCGGCGTCGTCCGCCTGGCCGATGTGCTTGAGGTAGGCGGTGAGGATCGCCTGCTCGATGATCTGCACGAGTTCCTCGAAGGGGATCTCGCGCTCGCGCTCCATGAGTCGCAGAACGCTCAGGTCGATGTCCACGGGCGGGCCTTTCTCTCTATTCACTTGGCTGCCGCGGTGGTGACCGCGGTCGTGCGTCGGTGGGGTGCTCGCACCCGGATCAGCCCTCAAGGGTACCCGACGCGGACGCACGGTCCACCCGCGTCTCGGATGCGCACGGCGGAACGGGAGGAGGGACAAGCGACGTCATGAAAGATCCGACAGGATGCGCCTGGTGTGGCCTCAGAGAAAACGTCGGGGGTCAGGAATCGCTCCTGACCCCCCACGTTCCCTATAAGGCTAGTCTTCTCCACCTTGTGGATTGCAGGAGGCGGCGATCGTCGCAGCGAGTCCGACGTCGGGTCGGTTGTTGTCGAGGTTCCAGCTCTCCTTGCCCACGGTGGAGCTACGGCCGAGGAAGTGACAGCTGAAGTGGTCGTGGAGGTTGTTGTGATCCAGTCGAGACCGATCGCCTTTCTCCAGGGCTTCTCCCCAGGCGGCCTCGTTGGCTTCGGGGCCTACGGCAATCTGGTCGCGTCCGTAGTCCGTGGGATACACCTGCGCGGTGGGTCCCCATTGCGGGTCGCCTGGTACCCACGTGACGTGATCGATGAGGTTTCGACCGAACCACGGGTCCGCGACCACAGGGAAGGCGATATCGGGTTGAGAAAGGTCGACGATCTGAGTGAGTGTCGTGCCAGTGACGTCGTAATGGGTAGGAATACTCGTTCCGTTCGCGTCGCGGGCCCAGCGGCCTTCATCCGCTCCAGAGGCCGGCGACGTCGAGCACGCTGCCTGCGCCGCTGCCATTGGCGTGCAAGGTCGAGCCGACAGGCAGATCGAGGTTGTATCTGTAGGCGTGACGTCGGTCGCATCGGTGACCGAGAAGAGCTGACGCGCGTGAGGCCCTGGTGTCACGCTCCAGCGAGAGCAGTGGTGGAGCGGACACGGGTGGTCGGGTCCTGCCGCCGCGCCCGACGCAGCGAAACGACCGCGCTGGCCACCACGGTGACGAAACCGGCGACGCTGAGAGCGAAGGCCGCAGTCAGCGCGATGCTGAGAGAGTCGGGCACGGAGCGGCTGGCGTCGCTGAGATCGAATGCCTGCCCTCAGACATCGAAGGCGTAGATCGCGCTGGACACCCACACCACTGACGCGACACCGGCCACCCAGGTCCACGCCCACCGGTGCGTGGCGCGACAGCTGATCGCAGCGGCGACGATCGCGCTCGCGATCACCGCTACGACCGCGAGTATCAGAAGAGGTACGAAGACGGCGCCGGCGAGGAGGCTCACTGCGCTCACCGCCGCGCCGATCTGGAGGGTCTTCTTCACCTGATCGTGTGAAGCATTCATTCAGCCACTCGCATTCCGAAAAAGGTCGACATGACCCTCACCCGCCCCTGGTCGTTCGCGGTGGGCAACGGTCGCTTCGTGGTCTGGTCTACACATGCAGAAGCGGCATGGTCAACGCTGCCCCGCCGCTCACCTGGCTCGAACAGGCCTCGAGCGGCGTGACGAAAAGGCGCGAAGAGTTCCTCCGACGTGAGTGGAAGCGTCATCTGTGCCGTTCAGAATCCAGAAGCCCTGACGGCCCCGGCTTCGTGGCGCCCATCGTTCGCGAGACACCGGAACGACGACGAGCCGCGCCGCGGCACGGCGCGGATCAAGAGGGACCGCCTGTGCGGGCAGCGGCTCGGGAGACGAAAGCGGAACGGCAGGAGAGCCCCCGCCGCGCGCCCGGTAGGGCGGCGGCGAAGGCTCTCGCAGGGTGTTACGCGCCCAGGCGGGCCAGCGCCTCGGCGACCGGGAGCTGCTCGCGCTCGCCGGAGCGGCGGTCCCAGAGCTCGACGATCCCGTCGGCGGCACCGCGCCCGGCGATGACGATCACCGGCACGCCGATCAGCTCGGCGTCGCCGAACTTGACGCCCGGGGACACCTTCGGGCGGTCGTCGATCAGCACGTCGCGGCCGGCCGCCTCCAGGGAGGCGCCCACCGACTCCGCCAGCTCGAGCGCCGCCGCGTCCTTGCCGGTCGCGATCACGTGCACGTCGAAGGGCGCGACGTTCGCAGGCCAGAGCAGTCCGCGCTCGTCGTGGGTGCTCTCGGCGATGATCGCGAGGATGCGCGTCACGCCGATGCCGTAGGAGCCCATCGTGACGGTGACGAGCTTGCCGTTCTCGTCGAGCACCTTCAGGCCCAGGACCTCGGCGTACTTGCGGCCGAGCTGGAAGACGTGGCCGATCTCCATGCCGCGGGCGGTCTCGATCGGGCCGGAGCCGTCGGGTGCCTCATCGCCGGTGCGCACCTCCGCGACCTCGACGGTGCCGTCCGCGTGGAAGTCACGTCCCGCCAGCAGGTCGAGGACGTGCTGACCGGAGACGTTGGCCCCGGTGATCCAGGCGGTGCCGTCGACCACACGCGGGTCGAGCAGGTAGCGGACACCGGTGGCCGATTCCTCACCCAGGACCGCGCCCTCGGACGACCAGGGTCCGATGTAGCCCTTGACCAGGCCGGGGTGCTTCGCGAAGTCTCGGCCGTGGCGGCCTCGACCTCGGCGGGAGCGAAGGCGACCTCGGCACGCTTGAGGTCGACGTCGCGGTCGCCGGGAAGGCCCACGATGACGAGCTCGCGGGTGCCGTCGAGGGCGGTGAGCGCCAGGACGACGTTCTTGAGCGTGTCGCCGGCAGTCCAGGCACGGCCATCGGTGCGGGGCTGAGTCGCGTTCGCGAGGTCGACCAGGGTCTGGATCGTCGGGGTGTCGGGAGAGTCGAAGACGCGCGCCTCCGGCCGGCCCTCGACGGGGCTCGCCTCGGGCACAGGGGTGCGATAGGCCTCGACGTTCGCCGCGTAGCCGCCGGCCGACCGCACGAAGGTGTCCTCGCCGACGGGGGTGGGGTGCAGGAACTCCTCGCTGCGCGAACCGCCCATCGCCCCCGCATCGGCCTGCACGATCACGTACTCCAGGCCCAGGCGCGCGAAGATCCGCTCGTAGGCGTCGCGCTGGCGCTGGTAGCTCGCGTCGAGTCCCGCGTCGGTGTAGTCGAAGGAGTAGGCGTCCTTCATCGTGAACTCGCGGCCGCGCAGGAGGCCGGCGCGGGGCCGCGCCTCATCGCGGTACTTGTCCTGGATCTGGTAGATCGACAGGGGCAAATCCTTGTACGAGGAGTAGAGGTCCTTCACGAGTAGCGTGAAGAACTCCTCATGGGTCGGCGCCAGCATGTAGTCGGCGTCCTTGCGGTCCTTCAGACGGAAGACGCCGTCGCCGTACTCGGTCCAGCGTCCCGTGAGCTCGTAGGGCTCGCGGGGCAGGAGTGCGGGGAAGTGGACCTCCTGAGCGCCGGCCGCCTCCATCTCCTCGTGGAGGATCCGCTCGATGCGCCGCTTCACCCGCAGGCCCAGCGGCAGCCAGGCGAAGACGCCGGGCGCCTGGCGCCTGATGTAGCCCGCGCGTACGAGGAGGCGGTGGCCCGCGACCTCGGCGTCGGCCGGGTCCTCCCGGAGGGTTCGGACGAACAGATGCGAGAGACGGGTGACCACGAGGGACGATCCTATCCGCAGTCCTCCCCCGGCCCGCGAGTCGGGAGGCCGCTCGGCCGGGGACGCCTCAGCCGGGGATGCGCGAGAAGACGACCGCGCCACGCGTGCCGTCGAGCACGACGTCGTCGGGCGTGCCGCCGAGGGTGATCGGAGCGGAGAGCAGCGCGCGAAGGCGGATGCCTGCCGGACTCGGCGTGTCCGAGCAGGTGTCCGAGCCGGTCACCTCGTCGGAGGGCACGAGCACGGTCCCTTCGATCCGGTACGAGGCTCTCAGCACGAGGCAGTCGGTCCCCACGACGAGGGTCGGCTCACCAGCCACCCGCTCCGATCGCAGCCGCACCCGGGCATCCTCCACCCAGGCCGAGTAGGGAGTCTCGCCCTCGGCGGCGGTCAGCACCCAACCGTCACAGCCGAACGGATCCTGAGCGGTGCGGAGGTCGACGCAGTCGTCGCTCAGCGGTGCCGGCGTGCTGCGCAGCGCCGCGACTCCGGAGGCGACCAGCGTCACGGCAACGACGCCGAACGCGAGGAGCAGAGCGGGCCTGACCACGCCGATCCGCCCCGCACCGACTCAGTTGGCGCCGACGGTGACGACCGGGGCGCCGGTCGACGTGTCATCGGCGGGCATCTCGGCCGCGAGACGGTTCGCCTCCTCGATGAGGGTCTGCACGATCTCGGCCTCCGGCACGGTCTTGATGACCTCTCCCTTGACGAAGATCTGGCCCTTGCCGTTGCCGGAGGCGACGCCCAGATCGGCCTCGCGGGCCTCGCCCGGGCCGTTGACGACGCAGCCCATGACGGCGACGCGCAGCGGAACGCTCATGCCCTCGAGGCCGGCGGTGACGTCGTTGGCGAGCGTGTACACATCGACCTGCGCGCGGCCGCAGCTCGGGCACGAGACGATCTCGAGCTTGCGCTCGCGGAGGTTGAGCGACTGCAGGATCTGCAGGCCGACCTTCACCTCCTGGGCAGGCGGGGCCGAGAGGGACACGCGGATGGTGTCGCCGATGCCCTCGCCGAGCAGGATGCCGAACGCGGTGGCCGACTTGATGGTGCCCTGGAACTCGGGGCCGGCCTCCGTGACGCCGAGGTGCAGCGGCCAGTCGCCGCGCTCGGCGAGCTGGCGGTAGGCCTTCACCATGACGACCGGGTCGTTGTGCTTGACCGAGATCTTGAAATCGTGGAAGTCGTGCTCCTCGAACAGGCTCGCCTCCCACACGGCGCTCTCGACGAGGGCCTCGGGGGTGGGCTTACCGTACTTCTGCAGGATGCTCGGCTCGAGCGAGCCGGCGTTGACGCCGATGCGGATCGAGACGCCTGCGGCTTTCGCGGCCGCGGCGATCTTGCCGACCTGGTCGTCGAACTTGCGGATGTTGCCGGGATTGACCCGGACCGCGGCACAGCCGGCGTCGATCGCGGCGTAGACGTAGTTCGGCTGGAAGTGGATGTCGGCGATGACCGGGATCTGGCTCTTCTTCGCGATGATCGGCAGCGCCTCCGCGTCGTCGCGGCTCGGCACCGCCACGCGGACGATGTCGCAGCCGGACGCGGTCAGCTCGGCGATCTGCTGGAGGGTCGCGTTGATGTTCGTCGTCGGCGTGGTGCACATCGACTGGACGCTGACCTGCGCGTCACCGCCCACGAGCACCTTGCCCACCTTGATCTGGCGGGACTTGCGGCGGGGGGCGAGGGTCATGGGGACCTTGGGAAGACCCAGATTCACTGCTGGCACGCGCCCCATCGTACGCGCGCGGAGCGACCCTCCGACCGCTCGCCGGGTCTTCCCAGCCGCGGCCCGTGCCGAGGGAACCCCTGGCCCCGGCGGGAGCCGGTCCGCACCACAGCGGGCGGGTGGGCCTCACTCCAGCCGACGAGCCCGGGACACCCCGGCCGCGGCGAACGGTCGAATCACGTCTCGCGATCCGCCGAGTCGAACGCGACCCGCTCGACAGGACACAGCGCCTCCGGATGCCGACCGCCGGACGTCGTGCAGGGATTGTCGTGCGGACTAGAACAGCGTGATCGGCTTGACGATGTCGGCGTAGATGAGGAGGGCGCTCATGCCGCCGAGCACGAGCACGACGATGTAGGTCAGCGGGAGCAGGCGTGCGATGTCGACAGGCCCGGGGTCGCGGCGGCCGAAGAGTTTAGCGATGCGACGGCGGAGCCCCTCCCAGAGGCGCCGGCGATATGGCCGCCGTCCATCGGCAGCAGAGGCACCAGGTTGAACACCAGCAGCGCGACGTTGAGCGAGGCGAGGACACCGACCATCGTCTGCACCTTCGAGACGATCGGCAGCTGGTCGGAGGCGGCGATCTCGCCCGCGATCCGGCCGACTCCGACGACGCTGATCGGACCGTTGGCATCGCGCGCCTCCGTGCCGAAGGCGCCTGAGCGACGTCGATCAGGCGCTGCGGAAGGTTGAGGATCACGTGGGCGACGCTGGTGATGTTCTGCCACACCGTTCCGGGCACCGCGGTGATGGGCTGCCGGGCGAGCTCCGAGGTGGGTGAGATCCCGATGAAGCCGACAGTCTGCGTCTCGACGGCTCCGGAAGCGTCGGTGACGGGGTTTCCGGCGGAGTCGGTCACCGCGACCTCGTTCTCGGCCGGGGTGATCGAGAGGGTCAGCGACGCACCGTCTCGCTCGACGGCGACGCTCAGCGGCACGCCCGCCGAGCGCTGGATGATCGGGGTGAGGTCGTTCCAGGTGCCGACCGGCGTGCCGTCGATCGCCGTGATCGTGTCCCCGGGCAGGAGCCCTGCCGCGGCGCCGGGGGCGAGCGGGTCGTCGGCAGTGCAGGTCGCGGTGGCGCGCTGCGACTCGGGGACCACGCACTGCGAGACCGACGCGAGCGTGCTGGTGCTCTGCGCAACTCCGATGCCGCAGAGCAGGACCGTGAAGAGGACCGTCGCGATCAGGAGGTTCATGAAGGGACCCCCCGCCATGACGATGACGCGCTTCCAGACGGGGAGCAGGTAGAAGGCGCGGTGCTCCTCCCCCTCACCGATCGTCTCCGCGCTCGCGGCGCGGGCTTCGTCGATCAGCGTCGGACGGCCTGCGGTGCGCTTCTCGGACGACTGGTAGCCGACGCCCTGGAACAGCCCAACCGGCGACTCCGTGATCGGATCGCCCGCATGCTTCGGCGGGTACATGCCGATCATGGCGATGTAGCCCCCCAACGGAAGCGCTTTCACGCCGTACTCCGTCTCGCCACGGCGGCGCGAGAAGATCGTGGGCCCGAATCCGATCATGTACTGGGTGACCTTGACGCCGAACAGCTTCGCGGGCACGAGATGCCCGACCTCATGCAGCGCGATCGAGAGGGCGACACCGATGGCGATGATGACGACGCCGAGGACGAAGAGCAGCACGGATTCCACCGACACACTGTAGGCCGGAGCCGCCCGCGCCCGCTGGGGCGCGCCTGCACGAACCCGATGAGCCCGCCGGTCAGGTTCCAGCGATCCGCGCGTCCGCCGCGCGCCGTGCCCATTCTTCGGCAGCGGCCAACGACTGGCGGGTCAGCGCGCCGTCGACGGCGTGCGCGTCGACCACGGCCTCCACCGTCGCGAGGATGTCGAGGTAGCCGATCCGGCCGGCGTGGAAGGCCTGCACGGCCTGCTCGTTCGCCGCATTGAAGACGGCCGGGTAGGAGGCGCCGGCCTCGCCGACGCGCTTGGCGAGGCGGACCGCGGGGAACGCCTCCTCGTCGAGTGGCTCGAACGTCCAGCTGTGCGAGCGGGTCCAGTCGAGTGGTGCACCGACACCGGCCACGCGGTGCGGCCAGTCGAGGCCGAGCGAGATCGGGAGGCGCATGTCCGGCGGCGACGCCTGCGCGATCGTCGAGCCGTCCACGTACTCGACCATCGAGTGGATCACCGACTGCGGATGCACGGTGACGTCGATCCGGTGATAGGGCACGTCGAAGAGCAGGTGCGCCTCGATCACTTCGAGGCCCTTGTTGACCAGGGTCGAGGAGTTGGTGGTGACGACCAGGCCCATGTCCCAGGTGGGGTGCGCGAGAGCCTCGGCCGGAGTGACGTCGCGGAGGGACCCGCGGTCGCGTCCGCGGAACGGTCCCCCCGAGGCTGTCAGCACCAGGCGCCGCACCTCGCGGTGGGCTCCGGCGAGCAGGGCCTGCGCGATCGCCGAGTGCTCGGAGTCGACGGGCACGATCTGTCCCGGCGCCGCCAGCGAGGTGACCAGCTCGCCGCCGACGATCAGCGACTCCTTGTTGGCCAGGGCGAGCGTGCGCCCCTCCTCGAGCGCCGCGAGCGTCGGGCCGAGGCCGACCGAGCCCGTGATGCCGTTGAGCACCACGTCCGCCTCGACCGAGCGGATCAGCTGCTCCGCCTCGTCGGCCCCGAAAGCCGTGTGCTCGACGCCGAACGCAGCGGCTTGCTCGGCGACGACCGGCCGGTTCGACCCGGCCGCGAGCCCCACGACCTCGAACCGGTCGAGGTTCGCACCGATCACGTCGAGGGCCTGCGTGCCGATGGAGCCGGTGGAGCCGAGGATGATGACCCTGCGCATCCGCCCATCCTGGCACGACGGGCGGAGCGGAACCGGGTGAGCGGGATCCGGTCAGGTGATGGCGAGGATGTCGATCACGAACACGAGGGTGTCTGTCCCACTGATCCCGGCCTGCTGGTTGCCGGCGTCGCCGTAGCCCTTGGCGGGCGGGATGGTCACGATCACCTGCGAGCCGACGGTCTGGCCGACCAGCGCCTCCTTGAAGCCCTCGATCACCGCGCCGGTGCCGAGGGACGCCGGGGCGGGCTTCCCCCAGCTCTGGTCGAAGACCTCTCCGCTGCCCCAGATGACGCCCTGGTACTGCACGATCAGCTGGTCGCCGTCGGCGACGGTCGCTCCGGAGCCCTTCTTCAGCACAGCGAGCTGGAGGTCGGCGGGCGGGTCGGTCGAGGGGATGGAGACCGTCGGCGCGCCGTCGTCGGCGAGCGCCACGGTCGGCAACCCGTCCACTGGGGCCTGCGGCTCGCCGTCGGCCGCGGTCGGCACGATCTGCTCGACGTCGATGACCATCACGATCGAATCGGCTGCGGTGATGCCGAAATCACTCTGCCCGGCATCGCCGAATGCATCGGCCGGGGGCACGACCGCGACCACGCGCGAGCCGACGGTCGCGCAGTTCACCGCCTTCACCAGTCCGGCGAGGTACTGGTCGGCGTCGACCGTGAACGCGGCGCGACCGCCAGGAGCGTAGCTGCTGGCCGAGAACTCCGCGCCGCTCGTGCCGTTGTAGAGGGTGTAGTCCACAAGCACGATGTCGCCCTCGGCGACCTCGGCGCCGGTGCCCTCGACGGCGACCGAGCGCTCGGTGGTGTCGACGGTCATCGGGCTCGGAAAGACGGTGACGGGCTTGGTCGCGAAATCGCCGCTCGTCTGCACCGCGGCGGTCGCCTCCCCCTCGCTCGCGCAGCCCAGCGGAGTCGCGGAGGCGGACGGCGCCGCGTCGGGCGCTCCCGGAGTGCACGCCGCCAGGCTCAGGGAGGCGCCGAGGACGGCGAGGATCGCGAGGGTTCTGCGCACGGAGGCACCTTTCCTGACCGGCTGCTACCGGGGACGTTCGGGGGTCGCCGTCCATCCTGGGGGACACGCCTCGGGAGGTCCTGGACGCCGAGCCGGGCGCGTCGGCTCCAGTCAGTACGGTGAAGGCTCGCCTAGCATCGGGGATATGCGTGAATTCTCGGTCCCCCAGTCCCGAGAGCTCGTCACCGAGCTCCCCGGCCCGCGCTCCGTCGCCCTGCAGGAGCGCCGCGTCGCCAGCGTCTCCCGCGGCGCCGGGACGCTCGCCAACATCTACATGGACCATGCCTCGGGCGCGGTCCTGGTCGACGTCGACGGCAACCGCCTGATCGACCTGGGCTGCGGCATCGGCGTGACCACCATCGGCCACGCCCACCCGGCGGTCGCCGCCGCGGCAGCCGCGCAGGCCGAGAAGCTGACGCACACCCTCTTCACCGTCACTCCCTACGAGAACTACGTGAAGGTCGCCGAGAAGCTCGCCGAGATCACCCCCGGGGACTTCGAGAAGCACTCGATCCTGGTCAACTCCGGCGCCGAGGCCGTCGAGAACGCGGTCAAGATCGCCCGGAAATTCACCGGCCGGCGCGCGATCGCGACGCTCGACCACGCCTTCCACGGCCGCACGAACCTGACTATGGCGATGACGTACCGCCCCTGGCCGGAGCGCGCCGGCATGGGCCCCTTCCCCGGGGAGATCTACAGCCTCCCGATCAGCTACCCCTTCCGCGATCCCGAGGGCATGACGGGCGAGGCGGCGGCGGAGCGCACGATCGACTACATCACGACCCACATCGGCGCCCAGGAGCTGGCCGCCCTCTTCGTCGAGCCGATCCAGGGCGATGGCGGCATCATCATCCCTGCACCGGGCTACTTCCGCCGACTCTCCGAGTTCTGCACCGAGAACGGCATCGTCTTCGTCGCCGACGAGATCCAGGCCGGCATCGCCCGCACCGGCAGTGGTACTCGATCGAGCACCACGGGGTCGTCCCCGACCTGATCACCACCGCCAAGGGCATCGCCGGCGGCTTCCCGCTGGCCGCTGTCACCGGTCGCGCCGAGATCATGGACGCCGTGCAGCCCGGGGGCATCGGGGGCACGTTCGGCGGCAACCCCGTCTCGACCGCCGCGGCCCTGGCCACCTTCGAGGCAATCGAGTCGGAGGGGCTGCTCGAGGAGGCGCAGCGCGTCGAGCGCGCGCTCCAGGCGCGCATCGGCGACTGGGCCGAGCGCTTCGCGGTGGTCGGCGAGGTGCGCGGAAAGGGTGCGATGTGGGGCGTCGAGCTCGTGCACCCCGGCACGAAGCGGCAGAACCCGGAGGCGCTCACCGCAATCCTGAAGCACGCCACCACGAACGGCGTCATCGTCCTCGATGCCGGCAGCTGGGACAGTGTCCTGCGCATCATGCCGAGCGTGGTCATCAGCGAGGAGCTGATCGACGACGCCGCGACGGTGATCGAGGAGGCGCTCGCGCAGCTGGGCTGATCCGGGAAGCGCATGATCGGAGCGGCATGGACACGCCGGTATCTTCGACCGGATGCGGACCGATGGCGATCTCGAGAGGCCGACCCCACCGGGGATCGGCCTCTCCGCGCGTCTGGCGCGACTGACCATGAGCGGCGTCGGCCGCCTCGTCTACCGGCCGATCGTCGAGGGGCGCGAGAACGTCCCGACCACCGGGCGGGTGATCCTCGCCAGCAATCATCTGTCGTTCATCGACTCCCCCGTGCTGACTCTGCTCGCTCCCCGGCCCGTGCAGTTCCTGGCGAAGTCCGACTACTTCACCGGCACCGGGGTACGCGGTGCAGTCTCACGCTCCTTCTTCACCTCCGTCGGTGCGGTGCCGGTCGAGCGCGGAGCGGGGCAGGCGGCGCAGGAGGCGCTCGATCTCGGCCGGGCGATCCTCGAACGGGACGAGGCCTTCGCCGTGTATCCCGAGGGCACGCGCTCGCGCGACGGGCGCCTCTACCGCGGGCGCACCGGAGTCGCCTGGCTCGCGCTGACGACGAGCGCTCCCGTCGTGCCGGTCGGGCTGATCGGGACGCAGGAGCTGCAGCCGGTCGGCACGAGCGTCCCCCATCTGCACCGGATCACCGTCCGCTTCGGAGCGCCGCTCGATCTCTCCCGACACGGCTCGGCAGACTCCGGACGAGCGAGGCGGCACGCCACCGACGAGGTGATGGCCGCGATCCACGCTCTGTCCGGGCAGGAATCGGCGGGCGTGTACAACGAGTCGCCGCCGACCACGGCGGTGGAACGGATCCGCAGGGCGCTGCCGCACGAGCGCCGCTGACTCAACGCGCCAGCGTCACCGGCTCGTGCGCCACAGGGAAGTTGACCGAGCGGGCGATGAAGCAGAGCCGCGACGCCTCGGCGTGCAGCGACTGCGCGAGGTCGACCGTGGAGGCCTCGGCCACTGTCACGCGCGGCCGCAGGGTGACCGAGGTGAACTGGCCGCCCTCTCCCTCCTGCTGCATCCGGCCGATCGCGTCGTCGGTGTACTCGGTCACGACGACTCCGTTCTTGACGGCCACGTGCAGGTACGAGAGCAGGTGGCACTGCGCGAGCGCGGCGAGAAGCAGCTGCTCGGGGTTCCAGCGGTCGGCGTCCCCGCGGAAGGGCGTGTCGGCGGAACCGAGGATCGGCTCCGGTCCCTGGGCCGAGACGACCAGCTGGCGCCCGTACTCGCGGTAGCCGCTCGTGCCGGTGCCCCGGTTCCCCTCCCAGACGACGGACAGTGCGTACTCGTGCTCCGACGTCATCGGTTCTCCTCCTCCGCGTGGTGGATCAGGCCGGTCCCGCTGGTCTGGACCTCTGGAGGCGGAACCCCCGCGGCTAGACTCGCAGGACCATGACAGACACGCTCGCGCCCCAGCTTCCCACGTCCGCGATCCCTCAGCAGCGGCGCGTCGAGACCGAGATCCCCGGCCCCCGATCCCGGGCCCTGCACGAGCGTCGTCTCGCCGTCGTCCCCACCGGAGTCGGCACCGCGCTCCCCGTCTACATCGACCGCGCGCACGGAGCGATCCTGGTCGACGTCGACGGCAACGCCTTCATCGATCTCGGCGCCGGCATCGGCGTGACGACCATCGGTCACACCGACGACTCCGTCGTCGCGGCGGCCACTGCTCAGCTCGGCCGTCTCACGCACACGCTCTTCACGGTCACGCCCTACGAGCCCTACATCCGGGTCGCGGAGCTGCTCGCCGAGCACACCCCCGGGGACTTCGCCAAGAAGACCGTGCTGGTCAACTCCGGCGCCGAGGCGGTCGAGAACGCCGTCAAGATCGCCCGCAAGCACACCGGTCGGGCAGGTGTGGCGGTGCTCGACCACGCCTACCACGGCCGCACCAACCTCACGATGGCGATGAACTTCAAGGCGCTTCCGTACGGTCTGGGCTTCGGGCCGTTCGCGAGCGACGTGCACCGCGCGCCGAGCTCCTACCCGTACCACGACGGACTCTCGGGGGCCGAGGCCGCCGAGCGGACCATCTCGTACCTCGAGAAGACGGTCGGCGCCTCCGCTCTGGCCTGCCTGGTGGTCGAGCCCATCCAGGGCGAGGGCGGCTTCATGGTCCCCGCGCAGGGCTTCCTCCCGGCGTTGCAGGAGTGGTGCACCACCAACGGCATCGTCTTCGTCGCCGACGAGATCCAGTCGGGCATGGCCCGCACCGGCGCCTGGTTCGCCAGCGAGCATCTCGGCCTGGTGCCGGACCTGGTCCTCTCCGCCAAGGGGATCGCGGGCGGGCTGCCGCTCGCAGGCGTCACCGGTCGCGCCGAGATCATGGACTCCGCTCAAGCCGGCGGGCTCGGTGGCACCTTCGGCGGCAACCCGGTTGCCGCCGCCGCAGCAGTCGCCGTCTTCGAGCGCATCGAGCGTGAGGGCCTCCTGGCCGAGGCGGACCGGATCGGCACCCGCCTCGGCGCTGCGCTCCGCGTGCTGCAGGAGCAGCACGAGATCATCGGCGACGTCCGCGGTATCGGCGCGATGATGGCGATCGAGCTCGTGATGCCCGGCACCGCAGGAACAACGAAGGAGCCGAACCCCGCCGCTGTCCAATCGGTCATCGACTACGCCGCTCAGCACGGCGTACTCGTGCTGAGCGCCGGTACCTACGGGAACGTGGTCCGCTTCCTGCCGAGCCTCGCCCTGACCGACGAGCTGCTCGACGACGCCGTCTCGGTGATCGCCGACGCCCTCGCCTCCCTCTAGTCGCAGACGCCTGCGGGCTGCCACCGACCCCGGCGCCACACCGTCGCGCCGCGTCATCGGCGTCCTCCCGCGGGGAGGAAGGCGGAACGCTCGGGGGCGCGGTGCGGTCGGGCAAGATGGGGGGATGCCAGCAGGAACCTTCACCGTCGCCGAGTCCGTCGAGCTGGCGGTCGTCGAGCGCTCGGGATTCATCGAGTCCCGTCACGCCGGCTCGGCCGTGCTGCTCGACCCCGACGGCCGCGTCGTGCGCAGCCTCGGCGCGCCGACAGCACCCGTCTTCCCTCGATCGTGCCTCAAGCCCTTCCAGGCCCTCGCGGTGATGACCGCGGGAGTCGAGCTGAGCGGGCCGGAGGCGGTGATCGCCACCGCGAGCCACGCCGGCATCCCGCAGCACGTCGCCCTGGTGCAGAACCTGCTCTTCCGAGCCGGCCTCGATCACAACGCTCTGCAGTGCCCCGCCGACTGGCCCGGCGACTCCGCAGCCCGCGCTCAGCTGCTGCGGGCCGGCGGCGTCGCGGATTCCCTCTTCATGAACTGCTCGGGCAAGCACGCGGCGATGCTCCTGGCCTGCGTGCAGAACGGCTGGAGCACCGAGGACTACCTCGAGCGCTCGCACCCGCTCCAGCAGCACATCGTCGACACCATCGAGCGGCTGACCGGCGAGCGCGTCGTCGCCTCCGGCATCGACGGCTGCGGCACCCCGGTGCACGCTCTTGCTTTAACGGCCCTCGCCAAGGGGATCTCGCGGATCGTCTCCTCCTCCCCCGCCTCCCCCTTCGGTCTCTACCGCCAGGCGGGCGTGCTGACCGCCGCGATCCTCGAGAACGCATGGGCCATCGACGGCCCCGGCCGAGACAACACCGTCGTGATCGAACGCCTCGGGCTCGTCGCGAAGCTCGGCGCCGAGGGGGTGCTCGTGATGGCGTCGCCGGACGGCACGACGGTCGCGCTGAAGATGCTCGACGGCAGCCTGCGGGCGGCCACGGTCGTCGCGCTGAAGCTCCTGGTCGAGGCCGGCGTCGTCGACCGGGGAGCGGCGAACGAGGTGCTCGTGCGGCTGAACCCGGTCGTCTCGGGCGGCGGGCGCACGGTCGGCGCGATCCGAGCCTCCTACGTCTGACCCCGTCGCTCCGCCCCCTCCGTCCGACTCCGCGCTACGGCGTGCGGGCGAGGCGCTTCGCCCGCGCCGCCGACGACACCTGCGTGATCACGACCACCACGATCGCCAGCACGAACACCGCCGAGGCGATCACGTTCGCCTCGGCAGGGATTCCCCGCGCCGCCGCGATGTAGATGTACTTCGGGAACGTGGTCACGGATCCCGACGTGAAGTTCGTGATGATGAAGTCGTCGAAGCTCAGCGCGAACGACAGCAGGGCCGCCGCGAGGATCCCCGGGAGCAGCAGCGGGAAGGTGATCCTCCAGAACACCTGGTTCGGTGAGGCGTAGAGGTCGCGGCCCGCCTCCTCCAACGCCGGATCCAGACTCGCGACCCGCGCCTTCACCGTCACCACGACGAAGCTGATGCAGAACATCGTGTGCGCGAGGACGATCGTCACCAGCCCCTTCTCGGCACCGACGCTGAGGAACTGCGCCGCCAGTCCCGCTCCGAGCACGACCTCCGGGGTCGCCATAGGGAGGAACAGCAGGAGCTGATCGCCGAGCGGAACCGAAACCGGAAACGCACCAGCGCGATTGCGATCATGGTGCCCAGCGCCGTCGCCAGCGCTGTCGCGACGACTCCGACGAGCAGACTGTTGCCGAAGGCCGTCATCACCTCGTCGCTGCTCCACGCCGATACCCACTTGTCGAGGGTGAAGCCGCGCCAGGCGAGGTTGCTCTTGCCGGAGTCGTTGAACGAGAAAACGAAGGTGTAGCCGATGGGGATCAGCAAGAAGATCAGCGCAAGCGCCGTGTAGACACCGAGGCCGAGGCCCCGGAAGCGCCGCGGGCGCGCCGCCGGAGCCGGAGCGGGCGCGCCGAGAGCCTCCTGGCCGCTGGCGATCGGACGGTCGGCGGTGGCGGTCACAGGAGCTCCTCCGTTCCACTGCGCTTCACATAGAAGCCGACGATGAACAGGATCACGGCCATCAGCACGATCGAGAGCGCGGCGGCAGCCGGGTAGTTCTCGAGCGTGAGGAAGTTGGCCTCGATCGCGTTGCCGACCATCGATGTCTGCGACGAACCGAGGAAGTCGCGGCTGGCGTTGATGTAGTCGCCTGCTGCCGGGATGAAGGTGAGCAGCGTGCCCGAGACGATGCCCGGCATCGACAGCGGGACAGTCACCCGCCAGAACACCGAGGCTGGATGCGCGTAGAGGTCCGATCCCGCCTCGAGGAAGCGCACGTCGAGCCGCTCGAGCGTCGTGTAGAGCGGGAGGGTCATGAACGGGATGAAGTTGTAGGTGATGCCGAAGATCACGGCGAACGGCGTACCGGTCAGATGGCCGTCCCCGGGGAGGACGGCCATCGCCTTCAGCGCCTGCACGAGCGGGCTCTCGTCTGCGAGGATCTGCTTCCACGCGAGCGTCCGCAGCAGGAAGCTGATGAAGAACGGGGCGATGACCAGCGTGAGCAGCAGGTTCTGGAGGAGCGGCCACGAGCGCGCCTTCACGCCGATGACGTACGCGAGCGGGTAGCTGATCACGAGCGCGAGCACCGTCGCGATCAGCGCGTAGCCGAAGGAGCGTACGGCATGCGGCCAGTAGTCGCTCATCACGACCAGGTAGTTCTGCCAGGCGAAGCCCGGCGCGTACTCGCCGATGTCGCCATCCGGCACCTCAGCCTGGAAGGACGTGAGCACGAGGGAGATCAGCGGCGCGAGGAAGAACAGCAGCATGTAGGCGATGCCCGGAAGCATCAGGACCAGCGCGACGGTCGAGCGCGCGCGGACCGGCGGCGGCGCCGAGGTGGCCGGACCCGAGGCGAAAGCGGCGAAGGCCATGCCTACGCGCCTCCCGCTCGGCCGGAGAGCAGACCCCGACGCTGGACGGCGATCGCGTGGGTGGAGTCGTCTGCGTCGAAGCGCGGGACGGAGCCGGGCTCGTCGGCGAGACCGAAGCCGTGCTCTGCGCTGAAGCCCACCCACACCTCCGCACCCTCGCCGACCACCGGGCCGAAGACCATGTTCTGCGCGAAGACGATGACCGGCCCGACTCCCGGCATCTGGATCGTGTACTGCGTGCTGACCCCGCTGAACGAGACGTCGCTCACCCTGCCGGGGCCGAGGATGTTGCGGCCCGGAGCCTGCGGCGGCTCCTCGGTCAGCAGCAGCAGCTTCTCGGGGCGGACCCCGATGGTGATCTCGCCGCTCGTCCGAGCGCAGCGCGCGGTGGGCACCACGATGCGGTGCCCGCCCGCGTCGACGGTCAGAGCGCGGTCGGTCGAGCCGACCACCTCTCCCGTGAACAGGTTCGACTGGCCGAGGAAGTTCGCGACGAAGGCGGTGCGTGGCAGCTCGTAGAGCTCCTCCGGGGCGCCCATCTGCTCGATCCGGCCTCTGTTCATCACGGCGACCGTGTCGGCCATCGTCATGGCTTCCTCCTGATCGTGAGTGACGTGGAGGAAGGTGAGCCCCACCTCCCTCTGGATCGACGTGAGCTCGAGCTGCATCTGACGGCGCAGCTTGAGGTCGAGCGCACCGAGCGGCTCATCGAGCAGGAGCAGAGCCGGTCGGTTGACCAGCGCGCGGGCGAGGGCCACGCGCTGCTGCTGCCCGCCCGAGAGCTGCGCCGGGCGGCGCTGGGCGAGGTGGTCGAGCTCGACCAGCCGCAGCGCCTCGTGCGCCTTGCCCACCGGATCGGCGATCCTGCGGCGTTTGAGCCCGAAGGCGACGTTCTCGAGGATCGACATGTGCGGGAACAGCGCGTACGACTGGAACACCGTGTTGACAGGACGCTGATAGGTCTTGGTCGCCGTGACGTCCCTCCCGCCGATCAGGATCCGCCCGGCCGAGGGATCCTCCAGACCCGCGACGAGGCGGAGCGTGGTCGTCTTTCCGCAGCCGGACGGGCCCAGCAGGGCGAAGAACGACCCGGCGGGGATGGTGAGGTCGAGCGAGTCGATGGCGGTGAAGCCGGGGTACTGCTTGCTGATCCCGACCAGCTGGAGGTCGGCGCCGCTCTCGGCGAAGGTCCCGGTCGCCATCAGATGCCCAAGAGCACCTTCTGGAACTCGGCCTGGTACTCCTTCTCCTCCGAGGCCGTCAAGGTGCGGAACACATGCGCCTGCGCGAGCGTGTCCTCGTCGGGGAAGATCAACTGGTTCTCGGCCAGCTCCGGGTCGATGCTCTCCATGACGTCCTTCGCTCCGTCGACGGGGGTGATGTAGTTCACCCAGGCGGCCACTTCAGCGGCGACCTCGGGTTCGTAGTAGTAGTTCATCAGGGTCTCGGCGTTGGCCTTCCGCTGCGAGCCCATCGGTACGACGAAGGTGTCGTTCCAGAGCGCACCACCGGAGTCGGGGAAGGCGAACTCCCACTTGTCGCCCGCTTCGGTGTTGATCAGGGTGATGTCGCCCGACCAGCAGATGGCAGCGAGGGTGTCCTCGTTCTGCAAGTCGTTGAGGTAGGCGTTCCCCTTGATGTTCCGGATCTGGCCGACGTCGACCTGCTTCCGGAAGACGTCGATCGCGTTCATGTACTCGTCATCGCCCCACGGCCCGGCGATGTCCGTCCCCTGGGCCAGCATGATCAGACCGATCGTGTCGCGCATCTCGCTCAGCACGCCCACCCGGCCGCGCAGCGACGGGTCCCAGAGCTCCTCGATGCTGGAGAGACCGTTGGGGAGCTTCTCCCTGTTCCAGCAGATGCCCGAGAACCCGGCCTGGTACGGGAGGGAGTGCTTGCGGCCCGGATCGAAGTCGGGGTTCGCGAGCGAGGGCGTGAGATTCACGATGTTGGGGATGTTGGCGTGGTCGAGCTCCTGCACGTAGCCGCGGCGGACCAGCCGCGACACCATCCACTCCGTGAGGCAGACCGTATCGGCTCCGATGTACTGGCCGAGGGCGAGCTGGTCCTTGACCTTGCCGTAGTACGAGTTGTTGTCGTCGACCGCGACGTTGTAGGTGACGGCGATCCCGGTGCTGTCCTCGAAGCCGGTCAGTGAGGGGTAGTTCCCGTCGTCGTCCTCGTCCATGTAGGCGGGCCAGTTGTCCCAGACCAGCCGGGGGTCGCTCGCCGAGCGGTCGGCTGCGGCGGTCGGAGCCGCGCGTGTCTGCGGTGCGCAGGCCGCCAGAGCGAGGGCGCCTGCCCCCAGTCCGAGGCCGCTGAGGACCGCCCGGCGCGAGAGGACCGCCCGACGCTCGCGCTCGTGCGAGCGGGCGACGGCGATGGCGTCGCGGAGGACGGGATCCCTCGGGAGGGGACGGGTCATGGCGGAGACTCCTGACTGCGTCGATGCTCGAGCCCACCGGGGTGAACGTGGGGAAATACTGGCACAGCGCTCGTGCGCCTGTCACGGCAGACGGAGGAGAACGGCGATCTGGAAACATGATCGTCACGAAATCAGTGTCGAGAATCCGATCCGACCGCCGATTCGGTTCGTCGGAGTCGCCTGGCAGGCTCGGTCGTCAGCGGCCGGCGGGCGGGCGCGCCGTCGCCCCTGCCGAACCCTCTACTCGCTCGACCGCCATCTCGACGGAGGAGAGCAGCAGACGGCTGCCGAGCTTCGCCCGGTACCGCCGCCCGGCTTCCAGCGGAAGTGGAGCCTGCGTCGGAGCGACCAGGACGGAGCCGTTCGCCGACCAGCGGTCGCGCACCCAGAGACCACCGTCGTCGAAGCCGAACTCGAGGTGCGTCTTCGAGAGCGAGCGCGACGGATCGGGGATCGCCAGGATGTGGCGGAAGGTCTCGTTGGGGTCGGGCAGCGGCTGGCGGCCGATCAGGCCGTTGCCCGTGACCACGGCGTGCTGGCCGGTTGCGAAGGTGAGACGCACGAGGCCCTGCGCGGGCGGCGCCATCGGAGCTCCGGCCGCCGGGCGCCGGTGTCTGCCGGGAGCGAGACCCGGCAGCCAGGCGCGACGCGAGGGGTCGAGCACGGTGGTGTCACCGGACGAGGCGGGACGGCTCGCACCCGATGCAGCGTGCGCAGTCACCGATGAACCACACTCGCCGCACAGGATCGCCCCGGGAGCGAGCGTGGAGCCACACGTGCTGCAGATCACCGAGAACGCCCTTTCTCTCTCCATCGTACCCAGCGCCGGGTGCTCGGTCCTCTAGCGAGCGGATCCCGACGCGAACCGGCAGTCGGAGGCAGGCGGCTGCTGCTCTCGCGTCGCTGCGGCCAGGCGGGGCGGGCGCGAGTGGTGCAGCAGGTCAGACGGGGAACCCGCGACCGTCGTCACCGGTGACGGCGAGCACATCGACCACGATCACGGTCACGTTGTCGTGCGCGCCGTTGTCCAGGGCTGCCTCCACGAGCGCGTCCACGGTCTCCTGAGCCGACCGGCTCTCAGCGAGGAGGTGACCGAGCCCCGTGTCGGTGAGCTCCCTCGTGAGTCCGTCGGAGCAGACGAGGAGCCTCGTCCCCGCGAGGACGGGGACGAGGCGGTAGTCGGGGATGGGCGCCTCGTGGAACCCGACTGCGCGGGTGATCACGTTGCTGTGCGGGTGCACGTCCGCCTCATCGCGCGTGATCATTCCGGCGTCGACAAGCTCCTGGACGATGGAGTGGTCGATCGTGAGCTGCACGAGAGTTCCCGAGAAGCTGAGGTAGACGCGGGAGTCGCCGATGTTGAAGACGGACCAGTAGGGCTCGCCGCCGACCGCGGTCAACGCCACTCCCGTGACCGTAGTGCCCGTGCCACCGTCGGCCGTGTGCGGCTGGCGAGCGATGTCCTCGACCGCCTCCCGCAGAGCCCGGTCGATCTCCTCCGCGCCGACCGTCGCCCCCAGGGCCGCCGTCGACAGACGCGCGACGACCGCGTCGCTCGCGACCTCGCCGGCGGCATGACCGCCCATCCCGTCCGCGACAGCGAAGAGAGGGCTCTTCGCGAGGTAGCTGTCCTCGTTCGTGCTACGGACGAGCCCGGTCTCGGTGCGAGCGGCCCACCCGATGGTCACCTCCGCCGAAGGGGTGTCCGAGGTCCAGGCCGAGACCGGAACGGTGACGGAGGCACGGCTGCGGCCGATCTGCGTCATCGCGTCTCCTCGGTGCTTCTGCGCCCGCCTCGAACGCTGCTGTCACGATGCTATCCGCTGCCGGCGAGTCGCCTGGGCACCGACGGAGCGGGGCGCCACCGCCCGCGCCTCGAGACGGCCAGACCACCGATTCCGCCGTCCGGTGGGGGCTGGCCTGCGGATTCACTTGCCCGGCTACTCGCTGACTGCCACAATCACCGCATGAGCCCTCCCCGACCTCCGTCCCAGCGCCCGATCCAGCTCGACGAGGTCTCGAAGGCGATCATCGAGCAGCTGCAGGCCGATGGCCGGCGCTCGTACGCCGAGATAGGTAAAGCGGTCGGCCTGAGTGAGGCCGCGGTGCGGCAGCGGGTGCAGAAGCTGACGGAGTCCGGCGTCATGCAGATCGTCGCAGTCACCGATCCGATGCAGCTCGGCTTCTACCGCCAAGCGATGATCGGCGTGCGCGTCACGGGAGACACCCGCGAGGTCGCTGACCGGCTCGCCTCGATCCCCGCGGTCGACTACGTCGTGTTGACGGCCGGCTCCTTCGACATCCTCGCCGAGGTCGTCTGCGAGAACGACGACGACCTGATCGCCCTGCTCAACGAGGAGATCCGCTCGCTCGCGGGCGTGCTCTCGACCGAGACCTTCGTCTATCTCAAGCTCCACAAGCAGTTCTACAACTGGGGAACGCGGTAACCGATGACCACTCAGACAGCATTCTCGACGTCCGGCCTCGAGTCGGGCGACTCCGTGCGCGGAGCCGACGCACCGGGAGGGATCGACGACAGTGCCCTGCAGAAGAAGGCGAAGGACCATCTGTGGATGCACTTCACCCGCCAGTCCACGATGGACTCGGGCGCGGGAGTCCCGATCATCACCCGCGGCGAGGGCCACCACATTTGGGACAGCACGGGACGGAAGTACTTCGACGGCCTCTCCGGCCTCTTCGTCGTGAATGCCGGCCACGGTCGCCGTCGGCTTGCGGAAGCCGCCGCCAAGCAGGCCTCCGAGCTCTCCTTCTTCCCACTGTGGTCGTACGCCACTCCCTCGGCCATCGAGCTGGCCGACCGTCTCGCCGATCACGCTCCTGGCGACCTGAACCGCGTGTTCTTCTCGACCGGCGGCGGCGAAGCCGTCGAGACGGCCTTCAAGCTCGCGAAGCACTACTGGAAGCTGCAGGGGAAACCAGGCAAGCACAAGGTGATCTCGCGGTCCGTCGCCTATCACGGCACCCCGCACGGCGCGCTCGCGATCACCGGAATCCCCGGCATGAAGTCGATGTTCGAGCCGCTGGTGCCCGGCGGCTTCCGCGTGCCGAACACCAACTTCTACCGTGCGCCCCAGCACGGTGACGATCTGGAGGCGTTCGGGCTCTGGGCGGCCGATCGCATCGAGGAGATGATCGAGTTCGAGGGCCCCGACACCGTCGCCGCGGTGTTCCTGGAGCCGGTGCAGAACTCCGGGGGCTGCTTCCCGCCCCCGCCCGGGTACTTCCGAAGAGTGCGCGAGATCTGCGACAGGCACGACGTCCTGCTCGTCTCGGACGAGGTGATCTGCGCCTTCGGCCGTATCGGCCACATGTTCGCCTGCGACGAGTACGGCTACGTGCCGGACATGATCACCTGCGCGAAGGGCATGACCAGCGGCTACTCCCCCATCGGGGCGACCATCGTCAGCGACCGGATCTACGAGCCCTTCCGCCACGGCCAGGTGGTGTTCCCTCACGGGTACACCTTCGGCGGGCACCCCGTCTCGGCGGCGGTCGCCCTCGAGAACCTCGACATCTTCGAGGAAGAGGGCCTGAACGAACGGGTCCGCGAGAACTCGCCCCTCTTCCGATCGACGCTCGAGAAACTGCTCGATCTGCCCATCGTCGGCGACGTTCGGGGAGCCGGCTACTTCTTCGGGATCGAGCTGGTCAAGGACAAGGCGACGAAGGAGACGTTCGACGAGGACGAGTCGGAGCGGCTCCTGCGCGGCTTCCTCTCCAAGGCGCTCTTCGATGCCGGGCTCTACTGTCGCGCTGACGACCGCGGGGACCCGGTGGTGCAGCTCGCGCCTCCGCTGACCATCGGCCCCTCGGAGTTCGACGAGATTGAGCAGATCCTCCGCGGAGTGCTGACCGAAGCCTGGTCGAGGCTGTAGAGCGGGTCGCTCCGTCACGCGGCGCATCCCGGCCGCTCCTCGAGGAGCGCGGCAGACAGGCGTCGCGCGCCGACGTGGTGCGGATCGAGACGCACCGCCTCGCCGGCGAGCTCCCTCGCCTCTTCGGCTCGCCCTTCGCCGGCCAGGAGACGCGCGAGCACCACGAGCACTGCTGCTCGCTCGGTACCGGGGGCGGAGGCGCACGCCCTGGCGAGCAACGCGGTCAGAGGCGCCCGGGTGCAGGCGGCGCGACCGAGGAGAAGCACGCGGTCCGCGCCCTCCGCCCGCTGCACCGAAACGATGAGGGCAGCGAGGGAGGCGGGGCGGATGGCACCGGGCGGGCCGTCCGCTGATCGGCGCACGAGCTCGTCGACGCTGGCGCGGAGCGCTCGCGGGAGCTCTGCGCCGGGATGCCGGTCGAGGAGCCGATCGACGACGGTGGCGACCTCGAGGCACTCGGCCCTGTCGATCACGGGCAGGAGCGCAACGGCCTGCCCGGCGGGATCCGCCTCGCGCTCGTCGAGCACCGCGACCTGCAGGCTCAGCCCCGGGAGAGCTCGACCGCGCGCCTCGAGAGCGGCGACCAGCCGCGCGCATGCATCCGGTGCCGCTTCGCCGGGGCTCACCACCGCGACGGCCTGCTCGACGCGGCCGAACCTCCCGAGCGCACCGAGGCAGGCTCGGGCGACGAGGCCCGGATCCGCCTCGGGGACGGCGAAGCGGAGCGAGCCGGAGGGCTCACCGGCCCGAAACGGGACGAGCACGAGACTCCCCCGCGGGCTGCGCTCGACGGGACAGGGAACCGCGGAGAGGAGCCTCTGCAGCTCGACGGCGGAGAGCGCGGCGGGGAGCCGGCGCGGACCGAGGGTGGACGGGTGAGCGGGAAGTGGTGAGGTCATGCGCCGATCCTGCCGATGCTCACCTCCGGTGTGGGCCGCGGACCGCGCGTTCGTCGGAGGGATCGCGCAGACTTCCTCCTGTGGAGGGAGCTCTGAGCACGGCCGATGCGCACGGGGCGCGCACGTCGGCGACGCCCCTGTGATCGGGCGGTCCGTCGGAATCTCCCTCACCCTCAGCTTCCCGATGATCCTGGCTCCGCCCGCGTTCGTCCGGCACCCCGGGCACGCCGCGGCGACGACCGTGCACGGGGTCCTCTCCACGACTGCGCTCGGCACCGCCGTCGCCGTGGTCCGCCGCAGCTCCCTCCACAGGCGGTCCTCTCTGCAGCCTGTGCACCGGTGTCCGATTCCCGCCGGTCCGGGCACATCAGCGCCGATACCCTCGAGGCATGAGAACGACTCCCCTGCACGTGCGACGCACGACCAGCCCTCTCGGCCGCATCGAGGTGGGCAGCGATGGCGAGTCCATCGTCTCGCTCGCCATCGAACGGGGCGGTCGGCTCCCGCACGAGCACCTCCCCGACTCCGATCTCTCGGTGCTGCACCGCGCCGTCGAGCAGCTGCGCGAGTACTTCGCCGGGGACCGCCGCTCGTTCGACCTCCCGGTGGCGCTGCGCGGCACTCCCTTCCAGCTCGAGATCTGGCAGCAGCTCCAAGGGATCGGTTTCGGCGAGATCACGTCCTACGGGGCGCTCGGCACCGCCACGGGGAGGCTGCGCTCCGGCCGGCCCATCGGAGGCGCGGTCGGGGCGAATCCGGTGCCGATCATCGTCGGCTGCCACCGGGTTCTGGCGAGCGACGGCCGCATCACCGGCTTCAGCGCCGGTGAAGGTATCGAGACCAAGGCGTGGCTGCTCGAGCACGAGGGTATCGCGCACCGATGACCACCGACGACGGCCTCCTCCTGGGCGAGGACGGTGTCCTCCGCTGCGCATGGAGCGGCGACGACCCCGAGTACCGCCGGTACCACGACGAGGAGTGGGGCGTTCCCCTGCACGGCGATCGCCCGCTCCTCGAGAAGATCTGCCTCGAGGGCTTCCAGTCGGGTCTGTCGTGGCTGACGATCCTGCGCAAGCGCCCGCGCTTCCGGGACGTCTTCGCGGGTTTCGATCCCGTGCGCCTCGCCGCGTCGGGCGAAGAGGACGTCGATCGTCTGATGGAGGACACCGGCATCATCCGCAACCGCGCGAAGATCATCGCCGCGCGTGACAACGCCCGAGCGACCGTGGCTCTCGTCGAGCGGGAGGGCGTCGGAGCGCTCGACCGTCTCGTCTGGTCGTTCCACGAGGCGACGGAGCCGGAGCGCCTCGTCCGCCCCGGCGACATCCCCTCCAGCACCCCGGCCTCCGCCTCGCTCGCCAGGGCGCTCAAGAAGGAGGGTTTCCGCTTCGTGGGCCCGACGACCGCCTACGCGCTGATGCAGTCCGCCGGACTGGTCGACGACCATCTCACGGGGTGCGCTCGCCGCAGCTGAACACTCAGCCCTCCGGAGTGACCAGATCGAGTTCGCCCGTCTCGGAGTTCCGAGCCAGGGAGAACCCCCGCTGCTCCGCCCAGGCCGCGAGCTCGTCGAGCGAATCCGTCGAGACACCGTCCTCGGCCAGCGCTCGGACGAAGCGCCCCTTGCCCTGCTTGTTATGGTGATTGAGGGACCGCAGCCCGCCATCGGCGTGCCTGGAGCGCACACGGACGAAGTAGCGTTCGTTCGCGTCGCCCAGAGGGGCGAGAGCAGCGTAGGCCTCGCTGCGCAGATCGAGAACGAGTCCCTCGAGCGAGGCCAACGACCGGCCTGCCTCCGCAGCCCACCACCGCTTCAGCGGCATCCCGGGCACGCGGGAGTCGTGCGAGAGCCGATAGGCGGGGATGGCATCGAGCGCGCCGACCGGCCCCCACAGGGCGGACTGGACGATCACGCTCCGGCCCAGCACCTCTCGAGCGGCCGGCGGCAGGCTCGCCGCGTCGAGCGCGTCGAAGAGGACACCGTCGAAGCGGTCCACGGCCGGCAGAGCCGGTGCCGACGCGAGAGCAGCGTTCCGGTCGATTTCGTCGAGCTGTCGCGGGCCCAGCTTCAGCGCCCGTGCTGACGACTCACGGTCGGCGGACAGCTCGATCAGGGCATCCCTCAGCGCACGGCGCTTCTCGAGGAGCTCCGGGAACGCGAGCGCCTCGAGAACGAACGGCAGGTTGCCGCCCTCGCGCTTGGTCTCCGACGGTGGAAGCAGGATGTGCACGGGTCTCCTTCGAGCTGATCGACGGTTCGGGCAGGGCACGACGGAGGGGCCGGGCGATCGCGATGATCACCCGGCCCCTCCCGGTGCCGCTCTCAGCGGCGGTGCGTCAGATGAGCGCCGCCTCGCGGGCGACGACCGTCACGACGTCGTTCTCGACCGAGAGGAAACCGTCATCGGCCTGAGCGGTGAGCCGCGTGCCGTCGAGGGCCGTGACCCGTACCTCGCCCGTGGCGAGGATCGCGAGCATCGGCTCGTGGCCGGCCAGGATGCCGATCTCGCCCTCGACGGTGCGGGCCGTGAGCTGCTTCGCCTCTCCCGACCATACCTCGGCGTTGGCGGAGACGACGCTGACCTTCAGGGTCCCGGCCATGATCAGCCGTTCTCCTTCTGGATCTGGGCCCACTTCTCCTCGACGTCGGTGATCGCGCCGACGTTGAAGAACGCCTGCTCGGCCACGTGATCGAACTCACCCTTGGTGATCGCATCGAACGACTCGATCGTCTCCTTGAGCGGAACCGTGGAGCCCTCGACGCCGGTGAACTTCTTGGCCATGTAGGTGTTCTGCGAGAGGAACTGCTGGATCCGGCGCGCACGCGACACCGTGATCTTGTCCTCCTCGGAGAGCTCGTCGACACCGAGGATCGCGATGATCTCCTGCAGCTCCTTGTTCTTCTGCAGGATCTGCTTCACGTTCGTCGCCACGCGGTAGTGGTCGGCGCCCAGGTAGCGGGGGTCGAGGATGCGCGACGTCGACGTCAGCGGGTCGACGGCCGGGTAGAGGCCCTTCGACGCGATCTCGCGCGAGAGCTCGGTCGTCGCGTCGAGGTGCGCGAAGGTGGTCGCCGGAGCCGGGTCGGTGTAGTCGTCGGCGGGGACGTAGATCGCCTGCAGCGAGGTGATCGAGTGTCCTCGCGTCGAGGTGATGCGCTCCTGGAGCACGCCCATCTCGTCGGCGAGGTTCGGCTGGTAGCCGACCGCAGAGGGCATGCGGCCCAGAAGGGTCGACACCTCCGAACCGGCCTGGGTGAAGCGGAAGATGTTGTCGATGAAGAGCAGCACGTCCTGCTTCTGCACATCGCGGAAGTACTCCGCCATGGTCAGTGCCGACAGGGCAACGCGGAGACGCGTTCCCGGCGGCTCGTCCATCTGGCCGAAGACGAGGGCGGTCTTGTCGAAGACGCCCGCCTCCTCCATCTCGGCGATGAGGTCGTTGCCCTCACGGGTACGCTCGCCGACTCCGGCGAACACCGACACTCCACCGTGGTCCTGCGCGACTCGCTGGATCATCTCCTGGATCAGGACGGTCTTGCCGACGCCCGCGCCGCCGAACAGGCCGATCTTGCCGCCCTGCACGTACGGCGTGAGGAGGTCGATGACCTTGATGCCGGTCTCGAACAGCTCGGTCTTGGACTCGAGCTGGTCGAACTGCGGCGGCTTGCGGTGGATGGGCCAGCGCTCGGTGATCTCGAACGACTCGCCGTTGATCTTCCCGTCGGCGTCGGCGTTGAGCACCTCGCCGATCACGTTGAAGACCTTGCCCTTGGTCACATCGCCGACGGGCACCGAGATGGGCAGGCCCGTGTCGTGGACCTCCTGGCCGCGGACGAGACCATCGGTGGGGTTCAGCGAGATGGCGCGGACGAGGTCGTCGCCCAGGTGCTGCGCGACCTCGAAGGTCAGCTTGCTCGAGACGCCCTCGACCTCGACGTGCGTGTAGAGCGCGTTGTAGACCTCGGGGATCGCGTCGTGGGGGAACTCGATGTCAACGACGGGGCCGGTGACGCGAGCGATGCGGCCGATGGCCCCGCCCGACGTTCCGGTCGCCGCCTCAGGTGCGGTCAGTGTCATTGCTTCTTCCTTCTGTGGTCTCACCGCACCGGGAGGGCGGAGTCGAAACTGTGTGGGGAGCTGGGCCCTCTACTTGGAGGACGACAGGGCGTCGGCGCCGCCGACGATCTCGGCGATCTGCTGCGTGATCTCGGTCTGGCGCGCGTTGTTGGCCAGACGCGTGTAGGTCTTGATCAGCGTGTCCGCGTTGTCGCTCGCCGACTTCATCGCCTTCTGGCGCGCCGCATGCTCCGAGGCCGCCGACTGCAGCATCGCGTTGAAGATGCGGCTCTCGACGTACACGGGCAGGAGGCGGTCGAGGACCGTCTCGGGATCGGGCTCGAACTCGTACAGCGGGTAGAGCTCGCTGTTCTGCTCATCGGCGCCCTCGACGACCTCGAGCGGCAGGAGGCGCACCACGGTCGGCTGCTGAGTCACCATGCTGACGAAACGGTTGTAGACGAGGTGGATCTCGTCCACGCCGCCCTCCTCGTCATCGAGGTTGTAGGACTCGACGACCGCATCGGCGATCTCCTTCGCGGTCTCGAAGACGGGCTGATCGGTACCGCCCGTCCAGACGCGCACACTCGGACGCTTGCGGAAGGAGAAGTAGGCGTTGGCCTTGCGGCCGACCAGGTAGAAGAGGACCTCCTTGCCCTCGCTGCGCAGCAGCGCAGCCAGCTCCTCGGCCTCTTTGAGCACGCTCGACGAGAACGCGCCGGCGAGGCCGCGGTCGGAGGTGAAGATGACGATCGCGACTGTGTCCAGCTTCTCGCGCTCGGTCGTGAGCGGGTGCTCGACGTTCGAGTAGGTCGCGACGGCGGACACGGCCCGCGTGATCGCGTTCGAGTACGGCGCCGCGGCTGCGACGCGGTTCTGCGCCTTCTGGATGCGCGAGGCCGAGATCAGCTCCATGGCCCGAGTGATCTTCTTGGTCGTCTGGGCCGAACGGATCTTCGACCGGTAGACCCGGAGTTGCGCTCCCATGTGTCTCCTGTTGTCCTAAAAGTGGCGAATCGTCGGGTGCCGCTGGTCAGCGACGGCCCTTCACGATCTTCTCCTGGCCGACCTCGTCAGCCGCGATCGCCTGGTGCTCCTCGCGCCCGGCGGAGGCGAGCGGCTTGCCCTCGCCCGTCTGGAACTCGAGCTTGAAGCCGTCGACGGCGCGGGTGAGCTCAGCGACGGTGTCGTCGGAGAGGACGTTGGTCTCGCGGAGCGTGCTGAGGACCTGGGTGTTACGGCCCAGGTAGTCGAGGAGCTCACGCTCGAAGCGCAGCACGTCGGGCACGGGGACCTCGTCGAGCTTGCCGTTCGTGCCGGCCCAGATCGAGACGACCTGCTCCTCGACGGGGTACGGCGAGTACTGCGGCTGCTTGAGCAGCTCGGTGAGGCGCGCGCCACGGGCCAGCTGACGACGCGAGGCGGCGTCGAGGTCGGAGGCGAACATCGCGAACGCCTCGAGCGAGCGGTACTGCGCCAGCTCGAGCTTGAGCGTGCCGGAGACCTTCTTGATCGACTTGACCTGCGCGTCACCGCCGACTCGGGAGACCGAGATGCCCACGTCGACCGCAGGACGCTGGTTGGCGTTGAAGAGATCCGACTGGAGGAAGATCTGGCCGTCGGTGATCGAAATCACGTTGGTCGGGATGTAGGCCGAGACGTCGTTCGCCTTGGTCTCGATGATCGGGAGACCCGTCATCGATCCGGCGCCCAGCTCGTCGGACAGCTTGGCGCAACGCTCCAGCAGACGGGAGTGCAGGTAGAAGACGTCGCCCGGGTAGGCCTCGCGCCCCGGCGGACGACGCAGGAGGAGCGAGACCGCACGATAGGCCTCGGCCTGCTTCGACAGGTCGTCGAAGATGATGAGGACGTGCTTGCCGCCGTACATCCAGTGCTGGCCGATGGCCGAGCCGGTGTAGGGCGCGAGGTACTTGAAGCCGGCGGGGTCGGAGGCGGGGGACGCGACGATCGTCGTGTACTCCATCGCTCCGGCGTCCTCGAGCGCGCCCTTCACCGAGGCGATGGTCGAGCCCTTCTGGCCGATGGCGACGTAGATGCAGCGGACCTGCTTGTTCGTGTCGCCCGACTCCCAGTTGGCCTTCTGGTTGATGATCGTGTCGATCGCGATGGCGGTTTTGCCGGTCTGGCGGTCGCCGATGATGAGCTGGCGCTGGCCGCGGCCGACCGGGATCATCGCGTCGATGGCCTTGATGCCGGTCTGCAGCGGCTCGTGGACCGACTTGCGCGACATGACGCCGGGCGCCTGGAGCTCGAGAGCACGACGGCCCTCGGAGGCGATGTCGCCCAGACCGTCGATCGGGTTGCCGAGCGGGTCGACGACACGACCGAGGTAGCCGTCGCCGACGGGGACGGAGAGGACCTCGCCCGTGCGGGTCACCTCCATGCCCTCCTCGATGCCGGAGAACTCGCCGAGCACCACGACGCCGATCTCGTTCTCGTCGAGGTTCTGGGCGAGGCCCAGGACGCCGTTCGAGAAGCGGATGAGCTCGTTGGCCATGACGCCGGGGAGTCCCTCGACGTGGGCGATGCCGTCGGCGGCGTCGATGACGTAGCCGACCTCGGTGGTGGAGGCCTTGCCCGGCTCGTACGACGAGACGAAGTCCTTCAGCGCGTCGCGGATCTCATCCGGGCTGATGGTGATATCTGCCATGGGAATTCCTATTCGTTGGGTCCGTGCGAGCCGAAGAGGTCGTCGGGGCCTGACCTGGATGGTGCGGGGGTCGAGAGCGGTGCCCTCTGAGGATACGTGCGCCCGTCAGGACGCGAGCTGGAGCTTCAGGTCGGACAGCCGTGCGGAGACGGTGCCGTCGATGACCTCGTCGCCGACGTGCAGGCGCATTCCGCCCAGGAGGGCGGGGTCGACCACGACGTTGACGGAGACCGGGCGGCCGTGCTGGCGCGTGAGCGCCGAGCGGAGCCGATCGAGCTGTTCGGGGGCGATCGGCGCGGCGACCGAGACCGTGGCGAGGGTGAATCCGCCCTGGTCGGCGACCACTCCGGCGGCGAAGCGGACGAGTTCCGGGATGCGGCGACCGCGCGGGTGCGCGATCAGCTGCCGGAGGATCGCCAGCGTCTCAGCCGAGGCCTTGCCCTCGAGGAGGCGCTGCACGAGCGCGACCTTCGACTCGGCCGCGGCGAGCTTGCTGCCGAGCGCGAGCTCGAGTTGGGCGTCGGAGGCGACGACCGCGCCGAACGCGTGGAGCTCGGTCTCGATCGACGCACCCGCAGGAGCGGATGCCGCGATCGCGCGGACCCCGACCTCCTCGACGCCGGCGACCAGGTCGCTCGAGCTCGACCAGCGGTGGCCGACGATCACGGTGAGCAGGCGCTTGGCCGGCTCGCCGAAAGGACCGAACACGCGCGCGACGAGAGCCTGCTTGCTGCTCGAATCGGCGCTCGGATCGGCGAGGGCGGAGCGCAGCTGCGCCTGGCCGTCGATGACCCGAGCCGCTTCGAAGAGCTGCTGGGCGGTGTCGAGGGACCCCTGACCACCGAGGGCGGAGAGTTCCGCCTTCGCCGATACGAGTGCCTGCCTGGACGCGCTGCCCATCAGCTGCTCGCCTTCTCCGAGGCCTCGAGGTCGGCGAGGAAGCGGTCCACGATCGCGGCCGCCTTCGCGTCGTCGTTGAGGCTCTCGCCGATCACGCCGGAGGCGAGGTCGATGGCGAGGGTTCCGACTTCGGAGCGGAGCGAGACCACAGCGGCCTGACGGTCCGCCTCGATCTGGGCATGCGCGTTGTGCAGGATGCGCTCGGCCTCGGCCTGCGCCTGCTCCTTCTTCGCCGCCACGATCGCGTTACCGTCGGCGTTCGCCTTCTCGCGGATCACTCCCGCCTCGGCGCGGGCCTCGGCAAGCTGAGCGGTGTACTTCTCGAGAGCGGCTTCAGCCTGACGCTGGGCCTCGTCGGCCTTGGCGATGTTCCCTTCGATCGCCGCCGCCCGCGCATCGAGCAGCTTCTGCAGGCGAGGCAGGACCAGCTTCCAGAAGAAGAAGAGCAGGACGAGGAAGATCACCCCCGACCAGAAGAAGTCGTAGAACTCCGGGATCAGAATGACCTCGGGGACGTCACCTTCTCCCGCAGCGATGTTCACAGCGGTGCTGAACACGACTACGCCGCGAAGATGAAGTAGGTGGCGAGACCGATGAGCGCGAGCACCTCGGTGAACGCGATGCCGAGGAACATCGTGGTCTGGAGGCGGCCTGCCATCTCGGGCTGGCGCGCCATGGCCTCGACGGTCTTGCCCGCGACGATGCCGACACCGATGCCGGGGCCGATCGCTGCGAGGCCGTAACCGACCGTCGCGATGTTGCCGGTGAGTTCGGCGAGAACGGTGACTGAGTCCACGAGTGGGTCCTTTCAGTGGGGTGATCGTGAGAACGGGCGGGAGCCCGTGAGTAGTGGGGTCAGTGCTCCTCGGCGACGGCCAACTGGATGTAGACCGCAGCGAGGAGGGTGAAGATGTACGCCTGGAGGACGGCGACGAGGAGCTCGAAGAGCGTGAACGCGCCTCCGAAGGCGAAGGTCACGACGCCGAAGAGCTTGAAGCCCGGGTCGACCTGGGAGCTGAAGAGGAAGAACTGCGTGGCCGAGAAGCAGAGCACCAGGAGGAGGTGCCCGACGATCATGTTCATCACGAGCCGCAGGGCGAGCGAGAGCGGACGGATGATGAACGTCTGCAGGAGCTCGATCGGCGTGAGGATGAAGTAGATGAGGAACGGTGCCCCGGGCGGGAACAGCGCGTTCTTGAAGAAGCCCATCCCGCGGTCCTTGATGCCGGCGTAGATGAACGTCACGTAGGCGACGAGACCGAGGAAGAGCGGCATGCCGACGACCGAGGTGCCCGCGATGTTCAGGAACGGGACGATGCCGGTCAGGTTCATCGAGATGATCGCGAAGAAGATCGTCACGAGGATCGGCAGGAACCGGCGGGCGTCCTTCTCGCCGAGGATGTCCTTGGCGATCGTGACGCGCACGAAGTCGAAGGCCATCTCGACGACGCTCTGGAAGCGTCCGGGCACGAGGCGCAGCTTGCGCGTCCCGAGCCAGAAGAACAGCATCAGTGCGATGACCGCGATGAAGCGGACCAGCATGACGCGGTTGATCTCGAAAGGGGTTCCCTCGAAGAGGAAACCGGGCGGGAAGAACTCGGAGATCGACGGGGTGTGGAAGTCACTCTCACCGGTCGAGGTCGAGACCAACAGGTTCACAGCGTTAGCAAACAGCGCTAGCTCCTGGAATTCGGGGCGTGGCACGTTGCAGCCGACCGAATCGAATCATTCGGACACAACGCTCTCGCGACGACGAAAGGTGGGGTTATTTCCGCTCGAACGGCGCTCGTGCTCGACGATCGACATCAACGGTGAGACGATCTGAGGACACGTTCGCCTGCGGGATTCGCTCCTACTGTAGCAACAGAACGGCCTGGGAGCCGAATCGTGGTCCTCTCAGGAACCGTTCGGCGCATCCTCACCGGGCGATGTCGCTCACGTTCGCCACGCGCGAGCGCGAGACGACGAGGACGTCGATCACCAGCGAGCCGAGCACGGCGACGATGATCGTGACGAACATCGCCGTGCTGTTCAGCCACGGCTGGTCGCGCAGCACCAGCGCCGCGATGACGAACAGGACGAACTTCGCGAGCCAGGTGCCGAGCACGACGGCGAAGAAGCCGCCGATGTCGAGCCGGTTCGCGACGAGGATGCTGGCCGCGGTGAGCAGCACCATCACCCCGCCGACGATCGCGCCGAGCAGAGCGCCGATCGCGCCCTCTCCCCCGGCGGTGATGCCGCCGACCACCGTGCCGAGGATCGCGAGGGCGAGCACGAAGAACCCACCCACGGCGATCGTCCGGCGCAGCACGGGGACCGAGGCGGGCTGCGGGCGAGGGGAGGCCGGGGAGGCTTCGGTCATGATGCTTCCTTCCGCGCCACGGGTGACGCTGTCGTGTCCCGATCGGCCGGGAGTCCGGCCGGCGGACGGAGCGGCTCCGTCGAGGACGCGCGGTCGAGGGGGTCGAGTACGGGCGAGGCCTCGGCCGACTGCGCGGCCGCCTCGAGCCGCTTCCGGCGGCTGAGGGGCGCGAGCGTGACGACGGTGCAGACCAGGAGTCCGACGCCGAGGAAGACGAGCGGCACCCACAGCACGTCGACGACGAACATCAGGAGGCAGCTGAACGCGACGACCGCGGTCCAGGCGTAGAAGATCAGCACCGCGTGCAGGTGCGAGTGGCCCATGTCGAGTAGGCGGTGGTGCAGGTGCTTGCGGTCGGCGCTGAAGGGCGACTTGCCTGCCCGCAGACGGCGGATCACCGCGAGTCCGAAGTCCATCAGGGGCACGACGAGGATCGCGAAGGGGAGGATGATCGGGATGAACGCGGGTAGCAGCTCCTTGGCCGCAAGCTGAGCCGGGTCGATCTGGCCGGTGACCGCGATCGCCGAGGTCGCCATCAGCATGCCGACGAGGAGCGCTCCCCCGTCGCCCATGAACATCTTGGCCGGGCGCCAGTTGATCGGAAGGAAGCCCGCGCAGGCTCCGACCAGCACGACGGCGATCAGCGAGGCGAGGTTGAAGTAGTCGGTGGGCGAAGTCTGCTGCACGAGCAGGTAGCTGTAGAGGAAGAAGACGCCGTTGGCGATCAGTGCGACGCCGGCCACGAGTCCGTCCAACCCGTCGATGAAGTTCAGCGCGTTGGTGACGAGGACGATCGCCAGGACGGTGATGATCAACGACATCCAGGGCGAGCCGACGGTGAGCCCGCTGATGGGGAGCGAGACGATCTGGACGCCCTTCCAGGCGATCAGACCGGCAGCGATCATCTGGCCGGCGAGCTTCGTCGTCCAGTCGAGGTCCCAGATGTCGTCGGCCACCCCGATGAGCACGATCAGGAGGCTCGCCCCGAGGATCGCGAGGATCGGCTCCGGATTCGCGAAGACCAGGCGGAAGTAGGGCAGCTGCGAGGCGATGCCGAACCCGACCAGGATCCCGAGGAACATCGCGATCCCGCCGAGGCGGGGCGTCGGCCGGGTGTGCATGTCGCGCACCCGGATTTGGGGGTAGAGCCGATACTTCAGGCTCAGCTTCCAGATGACCCACGAGAGCGCGCCGGTCACGATCGCGACGGCGAGCGAGACGAGGGCGAAGGTGATCACGCGCTACTCACCCGGAGCAGGGTCGGTGCGCGTGGTGCCGTCGGGCGACTCGTCGTCCTCCAGACGGGCGCCGGACGCCCAGTCGGGGCGGGCGCCGACGGGCTGCTCGGGAGTCGGCGCCTCCTCGTCGGACCCGGACGGGACCGCGTCCTCCACCGGCGCGGACGGGACGGCGTCCGCGTCGGGGAGCAGGTCTCCGACGACCTCGCGGATCTGCTGGGGCGAGACGACACCCTGGCGCAGGATGCGCAGGACGCCGCCCTCGAAGCTGAGCGCGGTCGCATCGACGATCGTCGAGGACTCGCTCGCACCCGCCGGCCGCTCGCTGTAGCGCGAACCGGCGGACCCGCCGTCGAGATACACGTCGACGGATTCGCCGAGCTGCTCGAAAGCCTCCTGCGCGGTGGCGGCCGAGGGCTGCCCCGTGCGGTTGGCCGAGGAGACGGCGAGCGGACCGGTCTCGGCGAGGAGCTCGATGGTCACCGGATTGTCGGGCATCCGCAGGGCGACGGTGCCGCGGGTCTCGCCCAGGTCCCAGACGAGCGAGGGCTGTGCGTGCAGGACGATGGTCAGCCCGCCCGGCCAGAACGCGCGTGCAAGATCCCGCACGGCGTCGGGCACGTTCTCGGCCAGAGCGTCGAGCGCCGCCACGTCGCCGATGAGAACGGGCGGCGGCGACTGCCGCGTCCGTCCCTTCGCGTCGAGCAGGCGCTGCACCGCGGAGGCGTCGAACGCGTTGGCCGCGACGCCGTAGACGGTGTCGGTGGGGATCACGACGAGCTCGCCGCGGCCGATGGCCGTCCGCGCGAGACGGGTGCCGGTCAGGAGGTCCGTGTCGACGGAGCAGTCGTAGATGCGTGCCATAACAAGCCGATGATACCGGCGCGCCGTCGGTGTCGGACCGCCGACGGCGCGCCCCGGCGTCTCAGCGCCGTGCGCGCGGTGTCGCAGGCTCCCGCGACCGCCCGGGGCGCGACGCCCCGCGGAG
>NZ_LIIN01000013.1 GCF_001634385.1 Rathayibacter tanaceti
TTTATACTGGGTCAATCGATTTTTGCATAAGCCTCAGTGTCTTCTTCTCGCGAAGAGCACGCGTGGATCGCACCTTTCACTTATTCACTCATTGGGCGAAAAATCAGTGCGCAGAATGACGGTTTCTTGGGCGCCGCCATCATCGGCCGGTCGGCCACGGAGACCGTAGAAGTCAGGCGACCCCGCACGCACGAATAACTCGTACGGGTTCCCCCTGGCATGTTCTTCCGCCCACACAAGGACCTCGTCGAGGTCACCGCGGGTGAGCTCCCCATCATCGACAAGCCACGCGAAGCCGTCTTCGACCGGCGGCATCCACAGTCGAACGCGAAAAACAGGAGCTTCCTGCACCGCGACCGGCTGCACGAACTCTGCTTCCACTTGTTCCCCCTCTGGATTTCCCTCGACGCGGAGCACCTGGCTCGCATCCCTCACGCACCCGACCAGACTTGGCGTGCGCTTAGTCAACCCACGACCTCGACCAGAGGTCAAGAGGCTTCTCTATCGCGTACCGCGGCCGCGTCGGTGGCTTCGCCCTCGCCTGGCCCCCAAGCCGCGCGCTTCCAATGGGACGACACCGGCAGCACCCGCGAGGCCTGGGCATGTGTATCCGCGGTCGAGCACCGCACGCCGTAGCGGCACGAGTGGCGGGAGCCCGCCGCGCACAGCACTCCAGCACTACCGCTGTCCAGCGGCACCGCTTAATGCCGGCTCCCGGAGCGATCTTCACGGACGCCCGGGTGCAGCTGTGACGCTCAGCGCCGCGACCGCAGGAGGAACTCTCCACACGGTGCTGTGGTCGAGGCGGGACTGTCTGGGTAACGGTGTGCGGGGTTTGGCCTGATCCGAGGGGAGATGGCTGTGTCTGACAGGACGACGACGATGAGCGGGCCACGGCGACGGGATCGTGAAAGCGTGGATACCCGTCTGTACCGCCCCCTCGGAGCAGGCCGCGAAGGACCGGTTCGTCGAGTTCGCGGCGGAGGGGGGCGCCCGCTATCCGGCGATCGTGACGCTCTGGGAGAGCGCGTGGGCGCAGTTCATGCCGTTCCTTGAAGACGACGTCGAGACCCGCCGGGTGATCTGCACGACGAACGCGATCGAATCGAGCAACACCCGCTACCGCCGGGCGACCCGCGCCCGAGACCACCTCCCGAACGAGGCGGCCGCGCTGAAATGTCTCCACCTCATCACCCGGTCCCCTGACCCCACCGGCGGCACGGCAGGCTGGATCACCCGCTGGAAACCCGCCCTGAACGCCTTCGCGATCACCCTCACCGGCCGCTCCGAAAGACCACCAACCAGAAACCGCCAACCCCCGCACCGTTTACCGCACGATCCCGGCATTCCGGGGGTTCTCGTCTCAGGTCCCCGGACTGTCGGGACCAGCGCACCCGTACGGCTGCGTGTGGACGAACTGATGGAGACAGCGGGTTCTCGGTTCACGTCCGAGAGGGTGCACACGCTCGCCCCGTTCCTGCTCTTTCAGAGGTGACGTGCTTCCGGAGGCGACGCTCGGCGATCGGGAGCCGATCCCGCCGCTTCTCGAGCGGCGGTGCGACAGCTCCGGAGCCGTTCTCAGCTGCTGTGGCAGGCTCGACTGGTGTCGATCTCTCTTGTCCTCGTGACGGTCGTGGTGGGTCTCGTGGTGGGGGCGGGTGCCCGTGCTGCCGCCAGGCGGCTTCTGGGCGTCCCGGTCGGCGCGGTGCGTTCCTTCGTGGTCGGAGTCGCGATCCTGTCGATCGCGTCGCCGACCGTCCAGACGGTCGTCGTGCCGGCCGGTCTGTTCGGCGAGTCGGAGGGGCAACCGGTGATCCTCGTCGGGGTCGAGGTCATCGCTCTCCTGATGGCGCTCGCGCTCGCCTGGGCGTTCGTCGCCGGGGTCGCGCTGCTCGTGGCGGCGGAGGCGCTGGTCCCGACCGGCTCTGTGCGGAACCCGATCCGCTGGATCCGGGATCAGCTGGCACTGCGCCGACGGACCCGCCGCTACCTCCAGGTGACGATGATCTTCGCGCGGTTCGGCCTGCAGTCGATGCTGCGGCGCGACCCGCGTCAGGACGCAGGGTCTCCCGTCGGAGCTGCGCTCGTCGGCGCGCTGAACGCCTGCGGGGTGACGTTCGTCAAGTTCGGCCAGGTGCTGTCCACGCGCGGCGATGTGATCCCGCCTGCACTCGCGACAGAGCTCTCGGCCCTGCAGACGAGCGCGTCCCCCGAGTCGTGGGAGAGCATCGATGCCGTTCTCACGTCCGATCTCGGCGCGCTCCGCGACCAGCTCGACGTGGAGTCGGAGCCGCTCGCTGCCGCCTCCGTCGCGCAGGTGCACCGTGCAGTGATCAGGGCGACGGGGGAGACCGTGGTGGTGAAGGTGCAGCGTCCCGGCGCGCGCGAGAGCGTCCGCGTCGACATCGACATCGTCCGCCGTCTCGGCAAGCGGCTGGAGGCGAGCGCCCTCTGGGCCCGCGAGATGCGGGTGTCCGCGCTCGCCGACGGCTTCGGCGATGCACTGCTCGAGGAGCTCGACTACGGGCTGGAGGTCGCGAACACGCTCCGGCTCGCCGCCGCTGTCGGCGACGCCGTCGACGTCCCCCGCGTGCACGTCGAGCTCAGCACGCCGAACGTCATCGTGATGGAGTTCATCGCGGGAACGACGCTGGGTCGCGCCTCCGCCCGTCTCGACGAACTCGAGCGCGATCATCGCGACGCGCTGGCGAGGACCCTCCTGCAGAACGTGCTCCGGCAGGTGCTGGTCGAGGGCGTGTTCCACGCCGATCTGCACCCGGGCAACGTGGTCCTGCAGACCGACGGTCGTCTGGCTCTGCTCGACCTGGGATCGGTCGGGATCCTCGACCAGCAGCTCCGCGGCGTGCTGCTCGGGATGCTCACGGCGTTCGACGCGCAGGACACCGAGTCGGCCGCGACCCTGCTGCTCCAGCTCGTGCCGCCCTCGGACATCGACGGTTACGCGCTCCGCCGCGATCTCGGCGCGGCGATGACGGTCGTCGCCGGCCCGGACGGGCTCGGACCCGCGGGGATCGCGCGTCTGCTCGACGTGTTCCGGACGCACCGTCTGGCGCTGCCTCCGCACGTCGCCGCAGCGCTGCGCACCTTCGCGACCCTGCAGGGCTGCCTCGAGATCCTCGCGCCGGGCATCGACCAGATGGCGCTGATCCGCGAGAGCACGACCAGTATCGCCGCGCAGGTGCTCTCGCCGGACGGACTGAAGTCGACCGCGTTCTCGCGCTCGCTGACCTCGCTCTCGGTCCTCGAGCGGTTACCGGGCCAGATCGGCGCTCTGTCGCAGCAGCTGGTCGACGGGCGCCTCGCCTCCACCCGCAGGGTCGGTGCGGATCTCGCCGCCTGGGGGGCACGTGCGGTCGGCGATGTGATCGGGACGCTCGTCGCGGGAGTGCTGGTCGTCGCCGCGGTGCTGCTGCTGGGCGTGCAGGGCGGCCCGATGATGACCAGCACGGTCCCGTGGACCTGGTACCTCGCCGGCGTCGTCGCGCTCGCCGGCTTCAGCCTGATCCTCCGGGTGCTGTTCCGGGTCTTCGCGCAACCGGCCGACTGACCGCGGGCGCCGGACAGGCGGCGGTCAGCCCTTGCGGTCGATTCCCACCGTCACCGCCTGCTTCGCGACATCGAGGGTCTCCGTCAGACGATCCTGGCCGGACGCCGCTCCGAAGAAGGTCAGGTTGATGCCGGTGCGGGCGAAGGTCCGCGAGACCAGGCCGACCGGTCGGCCGTCGCCGCCCGGGGCGAGCTCGCCGGCGAGGGCCTGCACCTCTCCGCCGGCCGATCGGCCGAAGGAGGCCGGTCGGGGATCGCCGGAGAGCCCGGCGTGCGAGAGGATCTCCCGGGTCGCCTCCTCGTCGCCCTGCGCTGGGTCGATATCCCTGACCCGCTGCTGCAGCGCGACGATCGTCGCTCCGTCGGCAGCGACGTACGACCAGCGGCCGTTCGCGAGGTCGGACGCGGCGGCGTCCATCTCGAAGCCATGGTCGCTGAGCGTCGAGCTCGAGAGGTTCCAGTACACCTCGTCCTCGGCGGCGAAGGCGGAGCCGTCCTCGAAGGTGGTCGTGCCGGACGCGTTCAGGGCGTCCGCCGCACCGGCGATCTCCTCGTCGGTGATCGGCGACCCGCCCGAGGAGTCGGTGGTGGCGGGCGACGACTGCGCCGGCGCCTCAGCCGGCGGGAACGAGAACGACGGTGAAGGATGCGCTGCGGGGTCTCCTCCCGCTGCGGCGCAGCCCGCGAGGGCGAGAGCGGCGGTGACGGCGACGACAGCGGACGCGATGGAACGTTCAGACATGATTCTCCCTCGGTTTCGTGCTGCGACGGTAGCAGCCGGCTGGGCATCCGCACGGGGTCCGGCGCGCAACGCCGCCTCAGGCCCGTTCGCGTGGAAGGATTTCCGTTCGCTTCCGTTCCGCCTACGAAAGGACAGTTGTGCCCGAAGACGTCCTCCCCGAGATCGGCTCCATCGCTCTCGCCGTTGTGATCGCGGTCGTGATCGCCGTCGTGGTGACCGCCGTCACCGCGCTCGTTCTCCGCTCGATCGGCGCACGCAAGGCCTGGGCGCGCCTGCTCATCCGCCGGTTGCGCATCCCGTTCCGCGTTCTGCTGATGACCATCGCCGTCTGGGCGGCACTGGCCGCGACAGTGTCCGGCGACACCTGGCCGACGCTCGTCGACCGGATCTTCCAGATCGCCACGATCGGAGCAGCGGCGTGGGTGGTGGGCGCGCTGTTCGTGTTCCTGGAGGATCTCGGCGCCGAGCGCTACCGCACCGACACCGCCGACAACCGGCGCGCCCGTCGCCTCCGCACCCAGATGACGATCATCCGGCGGGTCGCCGTCGCGGCCGTGGTCGTGATCGCCATCGGAGCCTCGCTGCTGACCTTCCCCGAGGCGCGCACGGCGGGGGCGAGCCTGCTCGCCTCCGCCGGTGTGCTCTCGATCGTGGCCGGTCTCGCGGCGCAGTCGAGCCTCACCAACATCTTCGCGGGGATGCAGTTGGCCTTCAGCGATGCGATCCGGTTGGACGACGTGGTGATCGTCGAGGACGAGTGGGGGCGGATCGAGGAGATCACGCTGACCTACGTCGTGGTGCACCTGTGGGACGACCGCCGCCTGGTGCTGCCGACCAACTACTTCACGACCCAGCCGTTCCAGAACTGGACGCGCACCGGCTCCGAACTGCTGGGCGCCGTCGAACTCGACCTCGACTGGCGGGTGAGCCCTGAGCAGATGCGCGACGAACTGCACCGTCTGCTCGACGAGACCGACCTGTGGGACCGGCGCACCAGCGTGCTCCAGGTGACGGATGCGACGGGCGGATTCGTCCGCATCCGGGTGCTGGTCACCGCGAAGGACGCGCCGACCCTGTTCGACCTGCGCTGCTACGTGCGTGAGCGACTGGTCTCGTGGCTGCACGAGAACGATCCCGTGGCCCTGCCGCGCCAGCGCGTCGAGATGGAGCGGGAGCCGGCGCCGTCCGCGACTCCGCGCCGCCACACCCCCTCCGCCCCGGACAACCTGTTCTCGGGCGACGAGCGCTCGAACGAGCGTGGAGCCCTCTTCACCGGCCTGATCGACCTGCGCGAGACTCCCCAGCAGGACTGACCCTCGGCGAGACGACGCGCGCGAGATCGACAATGCATCCGACTCGGCCGGGGCGCCGGTGGACCTGGCGTCGACCTCCGGTGTCGAGTGCGCTCGAGGTCGAGCCGGGCGCCTTCACTCAGCCGACTCGGCCGGAGAAACCGAGGAGGGCCTGGGTGAGGCGCCGGTCCGCCTCCTCGCGGCTGATCGTCGCGGTCCCGTCGCCGGCCTGCGGCCCGTACCAGCCGAAGTCGGCGTGGTTGGCGCCCTCGATCTCGACCATGGCGGCGGAGGCCGGGAGCAGGCCGCGCGCGGCCGACACCTTCGCGGGGGTGCTCAGCCCGTCCTCGGAGCCGCTGACGCTCAGCACGGGCAGGTCGGAGCCCGACAGGTCGTTCGCGCAGTAGCTCCCGAGCAGGACGAGCCCGGACACCTCCGGGTCCTCCGCCCACTGGCAGGCCTTGACCCCGCCGAGGGAGTGGCCGCCGACCAGCCACCGGTCGACGCCCTCGGCCTGGTCGGTGAACGTCTCGAGCGAGCGCAGGTCGAAAAACGCCAGGTGCAGGATCGGCCGGGTGATCACCACGGTCGCCCCCGCGTCGACCAGCGGAGCGAGCGTGGCCTCGTAGGACGACGCCTCCACCTTGGCACCCGGGACGAAGACAAGCCCCGTGCCGTCGAGCGACCCGGGGGAGGTCGGAGTCATCACCAGGGCGTTGGCGGTGCGGTGCACGGCGATCGCCGGGTCGGCGCGCACCCGGGCGAGCGCCTCCTCATCCGGGCCGCTGACGATCGAGGTCCAGGTGAGGAAGCCGAGCACAGCCAGCCCGAGGAGACCGCCGACTCCCGCCAGCACCGCTCTGCGCCGCCTCACCGCTGCGCCGCGATCGCATCGGCCGCCTGCACCAGAGCGAGGTGCGAGAGCGCTTGCGGAGTGTTGCCGGCGTGGCGTCGGCCCTCGACGTCGTACTCCTCCGAGAGTAGGCCCACATCGTTGCAGAGTCCGACGAGGCGGTCCATCAGGGTGCGAGCCTCGTCGAGCCGGCCTGAGTAGGCGTACTGCCGCACCAGCCAGAACGAGCACGCGACGAACGGATGCTCACCGCCGGCCAGACCGTCGACGGAGGACTCGGTGCGGTAGCGGTGCAGCAGTCCGTCCTGGAGCAGAGTGCGCTCCAGCTCCGCCACGGTGCCGAGCATCCGTGGATCGTCGGCGGCGACGAAGCCGACCATCGGCAGAACCAGGAGCGAGGCGTCGACCTCGGCCGAGCCGTACGACTGCACGAAGTGCCCGCGCTGGGCGTCGAAGCCGTGAGCCTCGATCTCGGCACGCACCTCGTCGCGCAGCCGCTCCCAGGTCTCGGCCGGGCCGGGCAGGCCGCTCTCTCGCACCGCGCGGACGCCGCGGTCCAGCGCCGCCCAGATCATCGCGCGCGAGTGCGTGAAGTGCCGCGGTTCGCCCCGGATCTCCCAGATCCCGTTGTCGGGCCGCCGCCAGTTCGCCTCGACGAAGCCCAGCAGCGCTCGCTGGAGCGGCCAGGAGAACTCCGTCTCGTCGACTCCGACCCGTCGCGCCTCGTGCAGCGCGACCATGACCTCACCGATGACGTCGGCCTGATACTGGTCCACGGCGGCATTGCCGATCCGCACGGGGGAGGCGCCGTCGTACCCGGGCAGGCTCGGCATGGTGCGCTCCGACAGATCGCGCTCGCCGGCGAGGCCGTACATGATCTGCACGTCCTCTGGAGCCCCGGCTACCGCCCGCAGCAGCCAGGTCCGCCACTTCTGCGCCTCCTGCTCGAAGCCGTGGGCGAGGAGCGCCTGGAGGGCCAGCGCCGCGTCGCGGAGCCAGACGTAGCGGTAGTCCCAGTTGCGGCTGCCGCCGAACTGCTCCGGCAGTGAGGTGGTGGCCGCCGCGACGATGCCGCCCGTCTCGTCGTCGGTCAGCGCGCGCAGGGTGAGGAGCGAGCGGACCACGGCCGCCCGGTGCGGACCGTCGTAGTCGATCCTGGACGCCCACTCCGACCACCAGGCGAGCGTGCGCTCGATGGCGTGGTCGACGTCGAGGCGCTTCGGCGCCCGCTGGTGCGAGGGGAACCACGCCATCGAGAGGTCGACGACGGCGCCGGCCGCCACCTCGAACTCGGCGGAGTGCACATGATCGGTCGCCGTCAGGCGAACCCCGCGGACGACCACCGCGTCGGGGCCGGCGACGGCGACCAGCAGCGGGTCCTCGTCCGACCCCTCCTGCCGCACCCACGGCAGAGTGCGGGCGTAGTCGAAGCGGATGCGCAACTCCTGCCGCATCCGGACGGTGCCGGAGATCCCGCGCACGCGCCGCACCAGCTCGGCGCGCTCGTCGCGCAGCGGCATCACGTCGGTGACCTCGACCACGCCGGTAGCGGTCGTCCAGCGGGTGACCAGGGCGAGGGTCTCGCCGAGGTAGTGGCGCTCGTTCGCGGCGTCGCCGTCCACGGGTCGGAGCGACCACCGCCCCTGGTCGTCGCCGCCGAGCAGGGCGCCGAACACGGAGGCGGAGTCGAAACGGGGCAGGCACAGCCAGTCGATGCCGCCGTCGCGGGAGACGAGGGCGGCGGTGCGGCAGTCGGAGAGGACAGCGTAGTCCTCGATCGGGGAGACCATGCGGTGATCCTCGCAGGCGCGGCTGGGGCCTCCCGGTCAAGGCGGAGCGTGGCCTCGCAGGCTCGCCGTAGGGTGAACGGCATGGCACAGACCGTCTCGACCCTGCTCATCCTCGGTGCGACGGGGGACCTGTCCTCGCGTCTCCTCCTCCCCGCCGTCGGCCAGCTGCTGACCCGCGAGGCCGACCGCCGGGTGCACCTCGTCGGTGCCGGTCGCGAGGAGTGGACGCAGGAGCACTGGCACGAGGTGCTCGCCGCGTCGTTCGGCACGGTCGAGGCGACGGGCGAGGGAGTCGACGAGCTGGTGGCCGGCACTCGCTACCAGCAGGTCGACGTCACCGATCCGGAGGCGCTCGCTGCCCTGCTCACGAGCTGCGAGGGCCCGGTCGCCGTCTACTTCGCGCTGCCTCCGGCGATCGCCGCGAGGGCCTGCGATGCGCTCGCCGCCCACGATCTGCCCGAGGGGACCGTGCTCGCCCTCGAGAAGCCCTTCGGCACCGACGAGGAGAGCGCCCGCGCGTTGAACGGGCGCCTCGCCGCCCTCGTCCCCGAGGACCGCGTCCACCGCGTCGACCACTTCCTCGGGCGCGCGACCGTGATGAATGTGCTCGGGCTGCGGTTCGCCAACCGGATCCTCGAGCCGCTGTGGTCGGCCGAGCACATCGAGAGCGTCGAGATCGTCTACGACGAGCAGCTGGCGCTCGAGGGGCGGGCGAGCTACTACGACGGCGCGGGCGCCCTGATCGACATGATCCAGAGCCACCTGCTCCAGGTGCTCGCCGTGATTGCGATGGAGCCGCCCTCGACGCTCGACGCGGCCGACCTGCGCGATGCCAAATCGATCGTCCTTCGGGCCACGCGTCTCGCGGGCGACGATCCGGCGGCGAGCTCCCGCCGTGCCCGCTACGCGGCGGGCTCGATCGACGGGCGCGCACTGCCGGCCTATGCCGAGGAGGACGGGGTGGACCCCGCCCGCGGGACCGAGACCCTCGCCGAGCTGACCGTCGAGGTCGACACCTGGCGCTGGTCGGGAGTCCCGTTCACGCTGCGCTCCGGCAAGGCACTGGGGGAGCGGCGGCGTGAGGTGGTCATCCGCTTCAAGCCGGTGCCGCACCTCCCGGCGGGCTTCCACGGCACGGAGTCGCCCTCGGTGCTGCGGCTGTTCCTCGCCCCCGACCAGATGGCACTCGAACTCAACATCAACGGCCCGGGCGACCCGTACACACTGGAGCGCGCGTCGCTGGAGGCGACCTTCGGCGCCGGAGAGCTGCTCGCCTACGGGGAGGTCATCTCCGGCATCCTCGACGACGACCCGTCGCTCTCCGTGCGCGGCGACGCTGCGGAGGAGTGCTGGCGCATCGTGCAGCCGGCTCTCGACGCCTGGCGGGCAGGCACGGTCCCGCTCGACGAGTACCCGGCCGGGACGTCCGGACCGGAGGGCTGGCCTCAGGTCTAAGGGCCGCGGCGGGGCGGCCCCGTGGTGCGCTCAGCGCACGGCGGACGGCTCGGCGGGAGCGGCGTCGGTCGAGGCGGGCTCGGCCCAGACGGCGATCGGCTGCGGCTCCCAGGTGAGGGCGGCCGGCTCGACAGGAGGCGTCGAGGCACGCATCACCGGGATCGCGGCGGTGACCGGGTTGGCCGTGGCCTCGACTCCGGCGCGCAGCTGCTCCTCCTGGATCGCGGCCGACAGCTCGTGCGCGAGAGAGCGGGCGAGCATGCCGTGGAAGATCGGATCGCGGTCGTCGTGACTGCGCCGGGTGACGACCCAGGCTCCCTCGGTGCCGACGAAGGCGGCGAGGCGCTCGTGCACGACGGCGAAGAGCTGATCCTGGGTGAGCGCGGGGGCCGCGACGAGCTCGGGGGCCGGCGGACGGCGCCTCAGACGAAACCTCATGACGAACCCCGTTTCCCGTGCAAGCAGCGACGGACTCCAGTGTCGCTGCCGGTGGCCCCACCACGAGGGAGACACGCCGCCCCGGCGGGAGGCGGCGTGCCGGTCCGGTGTCAGCGGTCGCGCGCGGCGCCCTGGTCCTCTGCGACGAGCTTCTTCGAGTCGTACGAGACGGAGCCGATGGCGACGGTGACCGAGATGGCCCAGCTGACCCACTGCAGGGCGAGACGCCAGTCGCGCGGGCCCTTGCGCGTGGTCTGCAGGATCGACCAGCCGCCGACGATCGCGCTGATGACGCTGGAGTTGAGGATGAACTTGCGCATACGTGTGCCTCCTGTGTTCACTCCGACGCTAGCGGGTGCGAAAGCTCTCAGAGGAACGCGTCGCGACACGGGGGCGTCCGCCGCTACGGTGGACCGCCACCGCGACCTCATCCCGGCGCTGGCGCAGGCCGAGGAGAACGGAACGACATGCGCACGGCTGTGATCGGAGCGGTCCTGCTCCTCGTCGGAGCAGCAGCCGTCGTGACCGGGATCCTCCCCCCGGAGGCGCTGGGCGAGCTGGTCGAGCGCACGGCTCCCGTGCTGGCCTTCGTGGTCGCGGTGAGCATCGTCGCCGAGCTGGCCTCGGAGGCGGGCGTCTTCACGGTCGTCGCCGAGCGGGCCGCGCTCTGGGGTCGGGGCCGCACCGCCGTTCTCTGGCTGCTCGTCGTCGCGATGGCGGTCGTCAGCACGGTGTTCCTTTCGCTCGACACGACAGCGGTCCTGCTGACGCCCGTCGTGGTGCTGCTCGCGGCGCACGTGCGCGTCTCTCCGTTGCCGTTCGCGATGGCGACGGTGTGGCTGGCGAACTGCGCCTCCCTCCTCCTGCCGGTCTCGAACCTCACCAACCTGCTCGCTCAGCGCCGGCTCGGGGTCGACGGGCCCCTGGAGTTCGCGGGGCTGACGGCGTTCCCGGCGCTCGTCGCCGCGTCGGTCCCCGTGGTGATCCTCGCCGTTCGCTACCGGCGCGAGCTCGCCGGGCGCTACTTGGCGGGGGAGCGCACGCCGGTCGGGGACCGCGTGCTGCTCCTCGGCGCAGGCATCGTCGTGGCGCTGCTCCTGCCCGCTCTCGTCTCCGGGCTCGAGGTGTGGATCCCCGCTGCGGTCGCCGCGGTCGCCCTCGTCGTACTGTTCGCGTTCCGGCGCCCATCGGCACTGCGCGTCTCACTCCTTCCGTGGCAGCTCGTCGTCTTCGCCGCGGGCTTGTTCGTGGCGATGGAGGCTGCGCACCAGCTCGGGCTGGGCGCGGCGCTCGCCGTAGTAGCGGGCGAGGGGAGCGGCACGCTCGATCTGCTGCGGCTCGCCGGCTCCGGAGCGGTCGCCGCGAACCTGGTCGACAATCTGCCCGCGTACCTCGCTCTCGAACCGGTCGCCGCGGACCCGCTGCGGCTGGTCGCCCTGCTGATCGGGGTCAACGCCGGACCGCTCATCACGCCGTGGGCCTCGCTCGCGACGCTGCTCTGGCATCAGCGGCTGACCGCGCTGGGCGTGCACCTCTCGTGGCGCCAATACGCTCTGCTGGGCCTCGTCGCGATCGTGCCGACGGTTGGCGGAGCCACGCTCGCGCTCGCCCTCGTGCACGGCTGAGCACGTCCCCCATCGGGGGCCGGCTGGTAGCCTCGACAGGCACGACGACGGCTCGACCGACGATTGGGACCACCATTCCTCCGCACTCCGCTTCCGCCTCCCCCGCCGCCGATCCGGCGACGAAGACCGGGACGACCGAGCGCAACGCGTTCGTGGTCGTCTCGAACCGCCTCCCCGTCGACCGTGTCGTCGCCGAGGACGGCACCGCCACGTGGAAGACCTCTCCGGGCGGACTGGTCACCGCGCTCGAGCCGGTGATGCGCGCGAACGAGGGCGCCTGGGTCGGCTGGCCGGGTGTCGCCGACGAGGAGGTCGCTCCGTTCGTCGACAACGGCGTGCAGATCGTGCCTGTCGCGCTCAGCGCGAAGGAGCTCGAGGACTACTACGAGGGCTTCTCGAACGACACCCTGTGGCCGCTCTACCACGACGTGATCGCGCCTCCCACCTACCACCGCGACTGGTGGGACGCCTACGTGCGCGTCAACCGCCGCTTCGCCGAGGCGGCCGCGGCCGTGACGGAGGAGCACGGCGTGGTCTGGGTGCAGGACTACCAGCTTCAGCTCGTGCCGAAGATGCTCCGCGAGCTCCGGCCGGACATCACCATCGGCTTCTTCAACCACATCCCGTTCCCGCCCTACGGGATCTTCGCGCAGCTGCCCTGGCGGCGGCAGATCGTCGAGGGCCTGCTGGGCGCGGACGTGATCGGCTTCCAGCGTCAGGGCGACGCGGGCAGCTTCCTGCGCGCAGTCCGCCGCCTGCTCGGCTACGACACCCGCAGCACCGTGGTCGAGGTTCCGGTCGAGGAGGATGCGGTGGGCGGCACGCGCCGCATCAACCGCTCGCGTCGCGGAGCCAGCGTCCGGCCCGTGGTCGCACGGCACTTCCCGATCTCGATCGACTCCGCCTCGTTCGAGGCCATGGCACGCACCCCCGAGATCCAGGCGCGGGCCCGTGAGATCCGCGCGGAACTGGGCGATCCCGAGACGATCATGCTCGGGGTCGACCGGCTCGACTACACCAAGGGGATCGGCCACCGCCTGAAGGCCTTCGGCGAGCTGCTCGGCGACGGCCGCCTCACCTCAGAGGACGCGGTGCTCGTGCAGGTCGCGAGCCCCAGCCGTGAGCGCGTCGACACCTACCGCCAGCTCCGCGACGACATCGAGCTGCAGGTCGGCCGCATCAACGGCGACTACAGCACTCTCGGCCATCCCGCGATCAGCTACCTGCACCACGGCTACCCTCGCGAGGAGATGGTGGCCCTCTACCTCGCCGCGGACGTGATGCTCGTCACCGCGCTGCGCGACGGGATGAACCTCGTGGCGAAGGAGTACGTCGCCTCCCGCTTCGACAACGACGGGGTGCTCGTGCTGAGCGAGTTCGCCGGAGCGGCCGACGAGCTCAAGCAGGCCGTCCAGGTCAACCCGCACGACATCGCCGGACTCAAGGACGCGATGGAGGCCTCCGCCCGGATGCCGCGCGTCGAGCGCACTCGCCGGATGCGGGCGCTGCGCCGCCGTGTGCTCGAGAACGACGTCGCGCGCTGGTCGGAGTCGTTCCTCGCGGCGCTCACCGAGCACGCCGCTGGGCTGCAGCTCGGGGTCCGCCCCGCTGCCCGCGGGCAGGAGGCGCCGCACGGCCAGGAGGCGGAGCACCGCGACGACTCCGCGCACGGCCAGGCGTCCGAGCTCGAGCGGGGTGGCCGTGCACGACCGCGAACTCGACGGCGGTGCCCGATGAGCGAGCGCGTCCCGGAGCGACTCGAGGCAGCGCTGCGCCGGCTCGCCGACACCGATCGCCTCCTGGTGGCGCTCGACTTCGACGGCACGCTCGCCCCGGAGGTCGACGATCCCGCCCGCGCCAGGGCGCTCCCGGAGGCGCGCGAGGCGGTGCTGCGGCTGCTCGCTCTGCCCGCCACCCGTGTCGCCCTCGTCTCGGGCCGCGCCCTCGGCAGCCTGGAGGAGGTCTCGCAGCTGCCCGACGAGGCGCTCCTGGTCGGCTCGCACGGCATCGAGATCCGCCTCGACCCCGAGGAGGACGCCGTGCGCCTCGACGACGACGAGCTCGAGAAGGTCGGCGTGCTGGAGGACGTGCTCAAGGGCATCGCGCGCGGCATCGACAACGTCTGGATCGAGGACAAGCCCGCGGCTTCGCCCTGCACACGCGCCTCGCGACCGAGCGGCACAGCCGCGTCGCGCACGTCGTCGCCCTCTCGGAGGCGCGCGCCGAGGTGCAGGGAGTCACCGTCCGCGAGGGCAAGAATGTGCTCGAGTTCTCGGTGCGCTCGACCACCAAGGGCGAGGCCGTCCAGCACCTCCGCCGCTACACCGGCGCGACCGCCGTGCTCTACGCGGGCGACGACGTGACCGACGAGGACGCCTTCGCCGTCCTCGGCCCCGGGGATCTCGGCATCAAGAGCGGTGAGGGCACCACCGCCGCAGCCTTCCGCGTCCGCGGCCCGGAGCAGGTCGCGCACGCGCTCTCGCTGCTCGCCGGGCTGCGCTCGGCAGCCCGGCGTCCGTGAGGCGGCGTGCCCTCGCTGCGGGCTCAGCCGGCGGTCGGCACCACGTCCCAGTGCTCGCGGATGAGGCCGTCGTCCACGCGGAAGATGTCCGCCGCGAGGACCGGGTCGCCGGACTCCGCTCCCACGCTCTGGGAGAAGGTCCAGACGAGGTCACCGTCGCTGAGGGAGATCACCGACTCCTGCGGCGGGAATCCGGCCGACCCTGAGAAGAACGACCTGAGGGCGTCCGTGCCGTTGGGTGCGACCGGGGTTGTGCTGGAGGTACGCGGGGTCGAATGCCGTGTCGAGGATCGAGACGTCCTGGTCGCGGAAGAGCGTGTCGTAGGCGTTCACGGCGAACACGCGGTCGCTCTCCTCCTGCGACTCCGACGGGGCGACCGCGGGCTTCGGAGGGTCGTAGAGATCGCTGAACATCGTGTTGGTGTTGCCGCTGGCCGGGGTGCCGGTCGCGATCGGCTGATCGAAGGACCACCGCTCGACGACGGTTCCGTCCTGCACACGGAACAGGTCGACGGCCGCCTCGCCGGTCCGCTCGTCGGCCGGATCGGAGGCGACCTGGTAGTGCACGGCGACGAGGTCTCCGTCGGCCGCCGTGCGCTTGACGACCGCCTGGGCGCCGGGGACCCGCTCGCGGTCGGAGGTGAATTCGGCCAGCAGTCCGTCCGGTCCCGCCGTCTGCCCAGAACCGTGCGCGACCGCGTCCGGCGCGACGACCTCGCCGGCCGTGGCGACCGCCGTCGAGGAGGCGGGGTCGGGGAAGGCGTCCGTGTAGAGCTTCAGCACGGCCGCGAGGTTCGCCTGCTCCGTCTGGGAATCGCCGCGGTCGCCCATCGAGCCGCCCTCGTCGCGACCGTTCGCCGACGATGAGGGGGACGAGGACGGCTCCGGTGCGGCCTCCGCGGTGCTCTGGCATCCCGCCAGGATCGAGACACCGGCGAGGACGACGGCGGTGCGGACGAGGGGGGCGAGGACACCGTGAGATCTGATCATGTCGAACACTGTGAGGTGTCTTTCTGAGCCCCCGGTGCGATCGGGCCGGGGTTCCCTGACAATCCGTGTCCTGCGGGGCTCCCTGACCCGGATGGTGTAAAGACGATTCGGATCGTGTCCCTCAGAGGGAGACGCGCCAGCGATGATTGCTCAGTGTTTCCGCACGCTGTGTTTATGCAGCATCCTGTCGTCGACACCTCGTGACGGCACCTCTTGCTGTCGTCGTGGCGAGAGATCGGCATCGGGTGATCAGCCGGGAGGCGAATGCGGCGCTGAGGGGCTACTCCGTCCTGCTGCCGGTGTCTGCTTCTGTTCTCGTGGCCGGTTTTTTCGTCTGGCCGAAGAGTGGCCCTGCATCGTTGGCCGTCAATGTGTTGGTCGTCTCTCTTTCGGCGCTACCGCTGCTGCTCCTGCCGGCGCTGGCCGGGTCGCGCAGGAGCGCAGCGCGGTGGTGGACCCCGTCGGGGGCGGCTCGTCAGGCCTACGCCGCTGCTGCAGGGCTGCACGCGCACGCTGTCCGGCAGGAGCTCGCGGCACTGGAGCGCGCGTTTTCGACGAGAGGTCCCGGGCAGGAAGGCTGTACTGCGACGTCGTAGCGTTGGCATGGGAGGGGTGTCTGGCCGTTCGTCGGGGAGGGCCGCTCCTGGCCCGGAGGCGGCCGATCCCGACGAGCCGCTCCTCCTGGATCGCGCGGGAGCGGCGCGCGCGAAGCGGTAGCCTCGACGCATGCCGGAAATCGATTGGAAGCCCCGCTCGCGCACCGTCACGGACGGCATCGAAGCCACCACGTCGCGCGGGATGCTGCGGGCGGTCGGGATGGGCGACGACGACTGGGAGAAGCCGCAGATCGGCATCGCGTCGTCGTGGAACGAGATCACCCCCTGCAACCTCTCGCTCGAGCGCCTCGCGCGCTCCGCGAAGGAGGGCGTGCACTCCGGAGGCGGCTACCCGCTCCAGTTCGGCACCGTCTCCGTCTCTGACGGCATCTCGATGGGACACGAGGGCATGCACTTCTCGCTCGTCTCCCGCGAGGTCATCGCCGACTCCGTCGAGACCGTGATGATGGCGGAGCGGCTCGACGGGACCGTCATGCTCGCCGGCTGCGACAAGTCGCTGCCCGGGATGTTGATGGCGGCCGCGCGCCTCGACCTCGCCGCCGTCTTCGTCTACGCCGGCTCCATCGCGCCGGGCTGGGTCAAGCTCTCGGACGGCACCGAGAAGGACATCACGATCATCGACTCCTTCGAGGCGGTCGGCGGCGTCAAGGCCGGCATCATGTCGGAGGAGGACGCCAAGCGCATCGAGTGCGCGTTCGCGCCGGGCGAGGGCTCGTGCGGCGGCATGTACACGGCCAACACGATGGCCAGCGTCGCCGAGGCGCTCGGGATGAGCCTGCCCGGCTCCGCCTCGCCCGCCGCGGCGACCGCCGCCGCGACTACTTCGCCCGCAAATCCGGCGAGGCGGTCGTCGAGCTGCTGCGCAGAGGCACCACCGCGCGCGACATCCTCACCAAGGAGGCGTTCGAGAACGCGATCGCCGTGGCGATGGCGTTCGGAGGCTCCACGAACGTCATCCTGCACCTGCTCGCGATCGCCAACGAGGCCGAGGTCGACCTGACGATCGACGACTTCAACCGCATCGGCGACACCATCCCCCACATCGGCGACCTCAAGCCGTTCGGCAAGTACGTGATGAACGACGTCGACCGCCACGGCGGTGTCCCCGCTGTGATGAAGGCGCTACTGGACGCGGGGCTCCTGCACGGCGACTGCCTCACCGTCACCGGGAGGACCGTCGCCGAGAACCTCGCAGAGATGGACATCGCTCCGCTCGACGGCGAGGTCATCCGCACCCTCGACAACCCCATCCACGCGACCGGAGGCCTCACCGTGCTCAAGGGCACGCTCGCCCCCGAGGGCGCGGTCGTGAAGACGGCCGGCTTCGACGCGTCGGTCTTCGAGGGCCCGGCGCGGGTGTTCGAGCGCGAGCGGGCCGCGATGGACGCGCTGACGGAGGGCCGGATCGAGAAGGGCGACGTGGTGGTCATCCGCTACGAAGGCCCGAAGGGCGGCCCGGGCATGCGGGAGATGCTCGCCATCACTGCCGCCATCAAGGGGGCCGGGCTCGGCAGAGATGTACTACTCTTGACCGACGGACGATTCTCAGGCGGCACAACCGGCCTGTGCATCGGCCACATAGCTCCCGAATCGGTGGACGCAGGTCCTATCGCATTCGTCCGCGACGGAGACCCGATTCGGGTCGACATCGCCGCTCGCTCGATCGACCTACTCGTCGACGAGTCCGAGCTCGCCGCCCGCCGAGAGGGCTGGGCGCCTCTCCCTCCGCGCTACACCCGCGGTGTCCTCGCCAAGTACGCCAAGCTCGTCCGCTCGGCCGCCGAGGGTGCCACCACCGGGTGACCCGGCCCGCTCCGGCCGGCCGCGCATCCGCGTCTCCCGGGCACTCGCCTCCGGCCCCTGCCCGCCGCCGCACCACCTCCTGAAGGAATCGACACCCGCATGACTCCGGATCCGTCCGCCGTGCAGCCCGCACCGACGCCCCAGCCACCCCGTCCCGCCGCAGCCCCGGGGGCCGCCCCCGCGGCCGAGGTCCTCACCGGAGCGCAGGCGGTCGTCCGCTCGCTCGAGATGCTCGGGATCGAGGACGTCTTCGGCTTGCCGGGCGGCGCGATCCTCCCGGTCTACGACCCGCTGATGGACTCGTCGAAGATCCGGCACATCCTGGTCCGCCACGAGCAGGGTGCCGGCCACGCCGCCGAGGGCTACGCCTCGGCGACCGGCAAGCTCGGCGTCTGCATCGCGACGTCCGGCCCCGGAGCGACCAACCTCGTCACCGCGATCGCCGACGCTACATGGACTCGGTCCCGATGCTCGCGATCACCGGCCAGGTGTTCTCGACGCTGATGGGCACCGATGCGTTCCAGGAGGCGGACATCGTCGGCATCACGATGCCGATCACGAAGCACTCCATCCTCGTGACGCGACCCGAGGACATCCCCTCGGCACTCGCCTCGGCCGCGCTGATCGCCACCACCGGCCGCCCCGGCCCCGTGCTGGTCGACATCACGAAGGACGCGCAGCAGGACCGGGCGCCGTTCCTCTGGCCGCCGAAGATCGATCTGCCCGGCTACCGGCCGGTCACGAAGGCTCACGGCAAGCAGATCCAGGCCGCGGCCCAGTTGCTGGTCGAGTCGCGGAAGCCGGTGCTCTACGTGGGCGGCGGCATCATCCGGGCCCGCGCCGCCGACGAGCTGAAGGCCTTCGCGGAGGCGTCCGGCGCGCCCGTCGTCACCACACTGATGGCGCGCGGTGCGTTCCCCGACTCGCACGAACAGCACCTGGGCATGCCCGGGATGCACGGCACCGTTCCTGCGGTGCTCGCGCTGCAGGAGGCGGACCTGATCCTGGCGCTCGGCTCGCGCTTCGACGACCGTGTGACGGGCAAGGCCGCGCTCTTCGCGCCCCACGCGAAGGTCGTGCACGTCGATATCGATCCTGCCGAGATCTCCAAGATCCGCACCGCAGACGTGCCGATCGTGGGCGACCTCAAGGACGTGCTGCCGGATCTCACGGAGGCGCTCGCCCGCGCGAGCGCTGCCGGCCGCGCCGACACCTCCGAATGGTGGAGCTACCTCCAGGGCCTGCAGGCCGAGTTCCCGCTCGGCTACACCGAGCCCGCCGACGGTCTGCTCTCGCCGCAGTACGTCATCAAGCGGATCGGCGAGATCACCGGCCCCGAGGGCGTCTTCGCCTCCGGAGTCGGCCAGCACCAGATGTGGGCGGCGCAGTTCATCCAGTACGAGCGCCCGAACTCGTGGCTCAACTCCGGTGGGGCCGGCACGATGGGCTATTCCGTACCCGCGGCGATGGGTGCCAAAGTCGGCGAGCCCGACCGCACCGTCTGGGCGATCGACGGCGACGGCTGCTTCCAGATGACCAATCAGGAGCTCGCCACCTGCACGATCAACGACATCCCGATCAAGGTCGCGGTGATCAACAACTCCTCCCTCGGCATGGTCCGCCAGTGGCAGACGCTGTTCTACGAGGGCCGCTACTCGAACACCGACCTCAACACGGGTCACGACACCATCCGGGTGCCCGATTTCGTGAAGCTCGCCGAGGCGTACGGCGCCCTCGGCATCCGCGTCACCAAGCCGGAGGAGATCGACGACGCCATCCGCCTCGCCATCGCCACCAACGACCGGCCCGTGGTGATCGACTTCGTCGTCAGCCGCGACTCCATGGTCTGGCCGATGGTCCCGCAGGGGGTCTCGAACAGCTACGTCCAGTACGCCAGAGACCACAGCCCGACCTGGGACGACGAGGAGTAGATCCGCATGACGCACCACGTTCTCTCCCTGCTCGTCGAGGACAAGCCGGGACTGCTCACCCGTGTCGCGGGGCTGTTCGCCCGCCGCGGCTTCAACATCGAATCGCTCGCGGTCGGCCCGACCGAGCTGGACGGGCTCTCGCGCATCACGGTCGCCGTGGACGTCGAGGACCTGCCGCTCGAGCAGGTCACCAAGCAGCTCAACAAGCTCGTCAACGTGATCAAGATCGTCGAGCTCGACACCGACCAGTCGGTGCAGCGCGAGCACCTGCTCGTGAAGGTGCGCGTCGACAACGTCACCCGTTCGCAGGTGCTCGAGGCCGTCACCCTCTTCCGCGCCCGCGTGGTCGATGTGGCGACGGACGCCCTGGTGATTGAGGTCACCGGCGACACCGGCAAGACCAACGCGTTCCTGCGCGTGATCGAGCCCTACGGCATCAAGGAGATCGCGCAGTCGGGCCTGCTCGCCATCGGGCGAGGCTCGAAGTCGATCACCGAGCGCGTCTTCAAGAACTGACCGCGAACTCTCCACTACAGAAAAGGACTCACCACGTGACCGAGCTCATCTACGACGCCGACGCCGACCTCTCCATCATCCAGTCCAAGAAGGTCGCGATCGTCGGCTACGGCTCGCAGGGCCACGCGCACGCGCAGAACCTCCGCGACTCCGGCGTCCAGGTCGTCATCGCACTCAAGGAGGGGTCGAAGTCGACCGCCAAGGCCGAGGACGACGGCTTCGAGGTCAAGAGCGTCGCCGACGCCGCCGACTGGGCCGACCTGATCATGATCCTCGCGCCGGACCAGCACCAGCGCGCCATCTACAGCGAGCAGATCGCGGACAAGCTGACCGAGGGCAAGACGCTCGCCTTCGCGCACGGCTTCAACATCCGCTTCGGCTACATCGAGGCCCCCGCGGGCGTCGACGTGATCCTGATCGCGCCGAAGGCCCCCGGCCACACCGTGCGCCGCGAGTTCGTCGCCGGCCGCGGCATCCCGGACATCATCGCCGTCGAGAACGACGCGACCGGCACCGCCTGGGAGACCGCGAAGTCCTACGCGAAGGCCATCGGCGGCACCCGCGCCGGCGTCATCAAGACCACCTTCACCGAGGAGACCGAGACCGACCTGTTCGGCGAGCAGGCCGTGCTCTGCGGCGGCACCTCGCAGCTCGTCCAGTACGGCTTCGAGACCCTCGTCGAGGCCGGCTACCAGCCTGAGATCGCCTACTTCGAGGTGCTGCACGAGCTCAAGCTCATCGTCGACCTCATGTGGGAGGGCGGCATCGCCAAGCAGCGCTGGAGCGTGTCGGACACGGCGGAGTACGGCGACTACGTCTCGGGCCCGCGCGTCATCGACCCGCGTGTGAAGGAGAACATGAAGGAGGTCCTCGGCGACATCCAGAGCGGGGCGTTCGCGAAGCGCTTCATCGCCGACCAGGACGCCGGAGCCCCCGAGTTCCAGGAGCTGCGCGCCAAGGGCGAGAAGCACCCGATCGAGGAGACCGGCCGCGAGCTGCGCAAGCTCTTCGCCTGGAAGCAGACCGACGAGGACTACACCGACGGAAGCGTCGCGCGCTAGTCGCTCGGGCGATCGAGAGAACCCCGGTCCGTCGAAGGAACCCGCTGTAGCGGGATCCCTCGACGGGCCGGGGTTCCCTCGCGTTCAGGGCGGAGAGAGCGGGAGGTCAGCGGGGGAGGCGGCGCAGGCCACCCCGGGGCGGGACGAGCACGGGGGTCGGCCAGCGGGGGCTGAGGTCGTCGCCGAGGGTGACGCGGCGGAGCTTGCGTCCGACGAGGGGGAGGACCCAGTCGGCTGCCCAGCGCTGCTGGTCGCGGAGCCACTCGCGCGGAGTGAGCGGTTCGGGTGCCTCCCACGGGCCGGTCGAGAGGGTGTGCGGCACGCCGAGGGTGTCGAGCACCCGTCCGGCGAGGACGCGGTGGCCCCGCTTCGAGAGGTGCATCCGATCGGGGGCCCACATCATCGGAGAACGGAACTCCTGCATCCGCCAGTAGTCGATCAGGATCGCACCGCGCTCGCGGGCGATCCGGCGGACGGCGCTGTTGTAGAGGCGGTTGCGGCGCACGAACATCCGCGGTGCGGGCAGGCCGGGGATGTCGAAGCCGGTGAAGAGAACGAGGGAGGCGCCGGTCGTGGCGAGCGCGTCGACCAGTGCCTCGTAGCGCTCGATCATGTCGGCCATGTCGGTGCCCAGATCGAGGATGTCGTTGCCGCCCGCGTAGAGGGTCACCAGGGTGGGCTCGAGCTTGAGTGCCGGAGCGAGCTGCTCGTCGACGATCGCCGCGAGGCGCTTCGACCGGATGGCGAGGTTCGCGTACTCCCAGCCCGGCTCGGCCCGTGCGAGGCGGTCCGCGACCCGGTCGGCCCAGCCGCGCACGCCGTTGGGCAGGCGCTGGTGCGGATCGCCGACGCCCTCGGTGAAGGAGTCGCCGAGAGCGACGTAGCGGCGACGGCGTTCCCCCATCCGCCCAGCCTCCCCCGCGCGGGAGGACGGCGGGTGTCCGCGGGGTGACCGGCGGACGGCGGCGGGCTCGGAGCCTCCTGCGAGGTGCGCGCGGCTAGGGTGTTGCGGTGATCGAGGACAGACGGGGTCGCTCCCCGGAGGGCGAGGACGAGGACGGCATCGACGCGGACGCGCTGGAGTGGGCGGGCGAGGACGCGGATCCGACGTTGTCCCCCGGCGAGGCGCGCGTGCGCCGCGTCCCGCGCGTCGCGGCGGAGGACGTCGAGGACGAGTCCGTCGCTGACGCCGCCTCGTCCTCCGCCCTCCTGATCGGCGCGGGCATCGCGGCCGGCCTCTACCTCCTGTACACGATCGCCTGGCTCATCACCGCCACGCGGCAGGGGCCGGTGGCCGACTCGTCCTTCGCGGGTGATCCGCTCGGCGGCGGGCTCTACTCGCTCGGCCTCTGGCTCGCGGTCGCCGCGCCGGCCACGTGGTTCGCCGTCGTCCTGCTCGCCTCGGGCGGGTCTCGGGTGCGTACCCGCGTGCTCTGGCTCGTCGCCGGGCTCGTGCTGCTCGCCCGCTGCCGTTCCTGAAGGGGGCGTGATGACCGCATCGACCCGGGCCACTCTCGGCGGGAGGGGGCCGCGCGATCGGCCGGGCCGCCGCCTGCTGGCCTCCGTGCTGATCGCTGCCGCCTTCGCCCTGTTCTTCGCGTGGGACGTCTGGGAGGCGGTCGGCAACCTCCTGGGCCTGCGCGCCTATGCCGCCTCGCTGGGCACCGATCTCAATCCGACCGGCTGGACGGTGCTCGTGCTCGGCCTGGTGCTGCCGGTGCTCTGCTTCGTCGTCGCGCTCGTGCTCGGCCGACGGCGGGGAGTCGCGGTGCGGGCCGGAATCCTGGCCGCGGCGCTCTGTCTCTCGGCCGCGCTCTCGCTCGACGTGCAGCTCATCCTCGGCGTCGAGAGCCTGGTCTCGCTGAGCTGAGCGCAGCGGGCGTCACACCGCGCGGGGCGCGGGCACGCCTCCGCTACAGTGACGGGGGGCTGCCGACGCCCCCGCCTCGGTGCCCGCTCCGTCCCCTCTCCGAAGGAAGCGCCTCTCGTGACAAAGCCGGTCGTCCTGATCGCCGAAGAACTCTCTCCCGCCACCGTGGACGCTCTCGGTCCCGACTTCGAGGTCCGCTCCGTGGACGGCACCGACCGCCCGGCGCTGCTCGAGGCCCTCGGCTCGGCGCACGCGATCCTCGTCCGCTCGGCGACGCAGGTCGACGCGGAGGCGATCGCCGCTGCCCCTTCGCTCCAGGTCATCGCGCGCGCGGGCGTGGGCCTCGACAACGTCGACATCACCGCGGCGACGGCCGCGGGCGTCATGGTCGTGAACGCGCCGACGTCCAACATCATCTCGGCGGCGGAGCTGACCGTCGGCCACATCCTCAGCCTCGCCCGACACATCCCGGCCGCGCACAGCGCCCTCGCGCAGGGCCTCTGGAAGCGCTCGAAGTACACCGGCGTCGAGCTCTACGAGAAGACCGTCGGCATCATCGGCCTCGGCCGCATCGGCGCGCTGATCGCCGCGCGCCTCCAGGCCTTCGGGGTGGACGTCATCGCCTACGACCCCTACGTGACGAGCGCGCGCGCGCAGCAGCTCGGCGTCACGCTGGTCTCCCTCGAGGACCTGCTCGCGCAGAGCGACTTCATCACGATCCACATGCCCAAGACGCCGGAGACGACGGGAATGATCTCGGACGAGCAGCTCGCACTGATGAAGCCGACGGCGTTCGTCGTCAACGTCGCTCGGGGCGGTCTGATCGACGAGGAGGCGCTGCACCGCGCCCTCGTCGCGGGCACGATCGCCGGCGCCGGGCTCGACGTGTTCGTGAAGGAGCCGCCGGTGGGCTCGCCGCTGCTCGCCCTCGAGAACGTGGTCGTCACTCCGCACCTCGGTGCGTCGACCGATGAGGCGCAGGAGAAGGCCGGCGTCTCGGTCGCCCGCTCGGTGCGCCTGGCCCTCTCCGGCGAACTCGTGCCCGACGCGGTGAACGTCGCCGGCGGTGTTATCGACGAGTACGTGCGTCCCGGCATCCCGCTGATCGAGAAGCTCGGCCAGGTCTTCTCCGGCCTCGCCGACTCGCCGATCACCTCGATCGACGTCGAGGTGCGCGGCGAGCTCGCCGGCTACGACGTCAAGGTGCTCAAGCTCGCGGCGCTCAAGGGCGTGTTCACCAACGTCGTGTCCGAGACGGTCTCGTACGTGAACGCCCCGGTGCTCGCCGAGCAGCGCGGCATCGAGGTGCGCCTGATCACCGAGGAGGTCTCGGACGAGTACCGCAATGTGATCACCCTGCGCGGCGCGCTCTCGGACGGATCGCAGATCTCTGTCTCCGGCACGCTCACCGGCACGAAGCAGGTCGAGAAGATCGTCGCGATCAACGGCTACGACGTCGAAGTGCCGATCGCGAAGCACCTCGTGGTGATGAGCTACGTCGATCGGCCGGGCATCGTCGCGGTCTACGGTCGCGAGTTCGGCGAGGCCGAGGTGAACATCGCAGGCATGCAGATCGCGCGCACCGAGGCGGGCGGCAAGGCCCTCTCGGTGATCACCATCGACTCGCCCGCCCCCGACGGCCTGCTCGAGAAGGTCCGAGTCGCGATCGACGCCGACCTCATGCGGGAGATCGACATCACCGAGCAGTGAGCGCCGTAGCCGCGCGGAGGTTCGCGCAGGTCGACGTCTTCGGGGCGGAGCCGTTCCGCGGCAACCCGGTCGCGGTGGTGGTCGACGCAGACGGCGTCGACGACGACGCGATGGCGGCGTTCGCGCGGTGGACGAACCTCTCGGAGACGACCTTCCTGCTGCGGCCGATCGATCCCGCCGCCGACTACCGGCTGCGGATCTTCACCCCCGGAGGCGAGCTCCCCTTCGCCGGCCACCCGACGCTCGGCAGCGCGCACGCCTGGCTGGCCGCCGGGGGAGCGCCGCGGAGCGAGGGCGTGCTGGTGCAGGAGTGCGCGGTGGGCCTCGTGCGGCTGCGGCTGAGCGAGGCGGGCATCGCGTTCGCGGCACCTCCGCGGCGACGCACCGGCCCGGTCGACGAGTCGATCCTGGAGCGGGTGGCGGTGGCGCTGCGGATCCCGCGGGTCGAGATCCTCGACCACGAGTGGGTCGACAACGGTCCTGGCTGGCTCGCGGTGCGCCTCGCCTCGGCGGAGCAGGTGCTCGCGCTCGACCCGGACCAGGCACTGCTCGCCGGACTGGCGGTCGGCGTCGTCGGGGAGCATCCCGAGGGCGGCGAGTGCGCTATCGAGGTGCGGGCCTTCGTCCCGGACGTCGGGGTGCCCGAGGACCCGGTGACGGGGAGTCTGAACGCGGGGATCGCGCAGTGGCTGATCGGGAACGGCGTCCTCCCCGAGCGGTACACCGCGGCTCAGGGGACCGTTCTCGGCCGCAGCGGCCGGGTCCTGGTCGAGCGCGCGGGCGAGGACGTCTGGATCGGCGGCGCGACGGCGACGCTGATCGACGGGACCGTGGCGCTCTAGGACTGTGCGGGCGGTGCTGGCGTCCGCGGTGACGCGCCTCCGGTGCCTGTCGCCTCGCTCAGCACGGCGAGCAGCTCGTCTCGACCGACGCGGGCGAGGTGCGGCGACGGCGGTCCCCACGCCGACAGGATCCGCGCGGTCAGGGCGTCGACGTCCACCTCGGCGGACGGGGCGGGCAGCGACCATCGCGCCGCGAGGACGCCCAGGGCCGACTCGTCTCCCGGCGGCAGGCCGATGGCGCTCAGGACCGCGCCGGAGGCGGTACCGCGACGTCGGGCGGATCCCCACGCTCGCGCACCGAGCCGCGCTCGCCGATCGATCACGGGGAGCAGCGCGCTGAGGCAGCTGACCTTGGACGCTCCGGTGACGGAGGCGAGCTCGTGGGCGAGGAACCAGCCGGGGAAGGCGAATGCGGTGCGCCCCGCGTGCATGGCGGGTGCGTGGCTCAGCCCGCTGAGCCGGGCGATCTCGAGCAGCACCTCATCGCCGACCGGCTCACCGCGCCGCGAGGAGACGGTGTCGCCGAGCACGGCGAGCCTGCCCGCGGTGGCGAGGGCGAGCTGGTCCGCGCCCGGATGGGAGGACGGGCTGGCGTAGGGCTCGATCGTGCGCGCGAGGGCCTCGTAGACGCCGGAGAGGATCGCGTCGGTGCCGAGCGAGCGGGTGAACGCGGCGTCGAGGACAGCCGCCTCCGGGCGCAGCACCTCGCCCGAGACGAGGAAGCGACGGTCCGCGGCGTCGAGGACGGCGTTGGTGTTGCGCTCGGATCCGGTGCCGAGGGTGGTCGGGAGGGCGATCAGGGGTAGCGGCGAGGCCGCCGTGTCGAGGCGCACGTGGCCGGGAGCCGATTCCGTCGCCGACCGCAGCTCGGCCCCCGCCGCCGCTGCTCGTGCCAGTTTCGCGCGGTCGATGACCGACCCCCCGCCGAACGCTAGCACGGCTGAGAATCCTCGAAGCGCACGCGCATCCTCGAGAACCGCCTCGAGTTCGGGTGGACCGCTGACCGGGCGCACGAGAGGCTCGCGCGAGTCCCACGCCACTGCCGCGAGCAGAGCCTTCGTCGAGGGGGCCGTGAGAAGTGCTCGGTCGGCGAAGACGACCACTCCCTCGGTCGACTCGCGCTCTCTTCCGCCCGCTCGCACGCACAGCGCGCGTATGCCCTCTGCGTCGAATCCTGTCAAGACAGAAGTGGTCGTCGTCGAGGGCATAAGTAGTACTCCGTTCGGGTCTTGACGTGATCATCTCACGTACTGCTAGGGTTCGAGAGCTTGCCGGGGAGGGTGGCGAAAGCGTCGGCCTTGGCTCGCATTCCTAATCACACAACAAGCAAGGGGGAAGTCATGGAACGGAGCCTGCTGAGCGGTTACACCGCTTATGCGTCGCCGACGGAGATCCAGAGCATCGTGCTCAACGACGCAGAGCTGGGAGACGTCGGAACGTCTGTCAGCCTCAGCGTCAGCGTGAGCTACTCGCTGTCGTTCTCCTGGTCCTGGTCCTGGACCTGATCCGTCTAACGACGGGTTCCTGATCGGCGCCGGGCCGCCCCCACGGCGGCTCGGCGCCGACTTCCCTCTTCTCGATCGTGATCCCCGTTCGAGTCGAATTCCTTGTCCGCCGTCGTCGATCTCGTTTCTCCCGGCTCTTCTCTCGGGTGAGCAGAAGAGAGATCGAGAAAGACGGACTGTGCGCGCCTTCCCGGTGGAGGCGACCGGAGCCACCCCGCCCGGCGGACTTCTCCCCACCCGAGAACACGACAGGAACTGCGAGGTCTCCGGTGATGACGACCAGCCCGACGACGGCCGCGGCGATCGACCTGCTCACCTCCTGGGAGCCGGTCTCGCAGGACGAGATCGACCGCCGTCTGAGCCCTGCGCACCGCATCGGCCCCGAGTCGGCCGTGCTCCAGACCGTCCAGGCGATCCGCCTCAGCCGCCCCCGACTCCTGCGCTCGACGCGCGAATCCGACCGTCTCACAGCCCTCCATGTCGAGTCGGAGGCCGGAATTCCGGGCGTCGTCTACGTCCAGGAGACCGCGGAGGGCAGGCTCGAGGGCCTGCGTCTGGCCACTCCCGTTCCCCGCCTCGTCGGCGCGGAGGACCTCCACCATGCTCTCTCGGCCGTGGCGAGGACGGTCTCGGTGCTGATCCGCGACGGAGCCGGCCTCGAGCGCGCGGGCGCCGATGTCGTCGCCGGCTCGTCGTTGATGAAGCTGTTCCTCCTCGACGCGGCGCTGGGCGCCGTCGAGTCCGGCGAGTTCTCTCTCGCCACCGAATGCCTCATCCGCGCGTCGGACATCTCGTATCTGAGCAGCGGCCTGACGACCGCGCACATCGGCAGGCCCGTGTCGATCCGCGATCTCTGCTCGCTGATGATCCTGCGGTCCGACAATAGTGCTGCAGACATTCTTCTTCGCATTCTCGGTCCAGAGAGGATTCTCTCCACAGCCGAATCGCACGGCCTGTCGCGCACGATCAACACTCCACTTCTCTCGACGAGGGACTACTTCAGCCGCGCCTGGGGTGCGGGAATGGATCCAGCCGCCGACCATGCCGATATCGACGCCCTTCTTCGCGCGAACGCTCTGGAGGAGATCCGGTACACGGACGGTCTGGACTATTTCATGACACTCGAGTCGGTCGACAGCGTGATGCGCCGCCTGTCCGAGCGGCCGTGGACTCCGTGGCTGACGGAGAATCGATCCGAAAGTGCGCCGATCGTGCAGTTCAAAGGCGGCTCCGCGCCGGGCGTCCTCGCCGGTTCATGGCTGCTCGTGGCCCCCGATTCGGTGAGGGGACTGACTTTCTGCTTGAATGGGGATCAGCCGCTCGGTGCGATCGAGGAAGTCTATGCATTCACGTGCGCCGAGGCGGTGCTCACGACGGGGGACGTGTCGCAGAGCGACGGGACGAGGGGGGTCTGATGCTGACTGAGGCGATCACGGACAGGCTGGTGGGGCGCAACCGCTCCACGGTCGTCACGTCTGCGGAGGGCTTGGTCTTCCGCAAAGTGTTCTCAGGTGAGCGGGCCGACGCCGACCGGCGTTTCCGCAACACCCTGCACTGGGAAGACGTCCGCCGGACGCGTTCGCTGACGTTCTCGCCGGCGATGCTCTCGAGCGACGCCGAGGCGCGGACGGTCGTCTTCCCCTACCTCCTGGAGGCGCGTTCGCTCCAGCAGGTGCTCGACAGCGCCCAGGAGACGGACGAGGCCGAGCGCCTGTTCGGCCGGGCGGGCGCGATCCTCGGCGAGCTGCACTCGATCGCGGGATTGCAGCCGTCCCTCGACGCCGGCGGCTCGGAGGACGAGCCGCTGCACGGATTCGACTGGCTCACTCCCGCCGCCTATGCCAGGGCGAGCGGCGGCGAGCTCGAGTGCTGGCGGCTGTTCCAGCACGACGCCGAGCTGGTCGAGGCCGTCCGCACCTGGACGACGGGCCAGCGGCGTTTCGCGATGGTGCCCTCGCACGGCGATCTGCGCCCCGACCAGTTCCTCGTCGGTGCCGACGACGAGCCCGTCCTGATCGACTGGGAGGAGTTCACGGTCGCTCCCGCGCACCGCGATGTCGCCGGCCTGCTCGGTGCGGTGCTCTTCGACGCGATCGCGCGCGCCTTCACTGGAGTCGACTCGCCGGAGAGCTCGGCCCTCGACTTCCACAACCTCCTCCTCGACCGCGGCGAGACGATGCTCGACCGGGCGCGGCCGGTGGCCGCCGCGATCCTCGCCGGCTACCGCACCCGCTCCGATCAGGAGCTGGATCGCGACGAGGTCGCGCGGGGCATCGGCTGGTACGTGATCGAACGCGTCATCGCCCGGTCGATGCTGTCGTACTCGATGTCGGCCTCCGACCGAGCGCTGGCGGGCATCGGCCGCCAGGCGATGCTCGAGCCGGGCAGCGCCGCCCTCCTCCTGGGCGAGGTGACCGCATGAGCGCCGCGGGGCCCTCGGCGGCCGATCTCGCCCGACTCCTCGACCTGGACGCCGACCGCGGAGTGCTGACCCTCGGCGACGCCCGCCTCGACCTCGACGCGCTGGACCCCCGTCGCGGACTCTCGACCTGGCTCTACGCGAATCTGCACGCGGGCAACCCGGACGTCTTCGCGACGACGTCGCTGCTCCCGGACGAGGCGTTCGAGGAGGAGATCCGCGCGGCACTGCCGGACCCCGGGGTGATCGTGCCCGTGGAGGCGCCGCTCGGCGCGTCCGCATCCGCGGGGCTCGTCGAGCTGCACCGCGTGCGGGTGCGGTTCGACGAGGACGACCTGACAGGGGAGGCGGGTGCCCGGCGCGCGCGGGTCTCGTGCCTGCGCCCGAACCTCACTCCGGGATTCTTCATGTTCGTGCACGAGCGCGCCGACCGGCCGGCGGCCCCGGGGTCGATGGTGCGCCACTACGTCCGGTTCGAGGACCCGGACGAGGCCCTCCGGTTCTGGGCCGCCAGCGTGCACGAGCTCGCCCGGCTCGGCCTCTCGTTCCGCACCAAGATGCTCTCGCGGCCGGACGCGTTCCCGCGTAACGACTCCCTCGTGTACTACTCCTCGGTCGACGCGGAGTCGGTCGCCGAGGCCCTGAGCGGTCTCGTCGCCTCCTCGGGGGCCGAGACGAGCGGGTCGCCGCTCTGCGCGGAGGTCGTTCCCGGGTTGCGGGTCGCCGCCGATCCGCTCCGTTCCGGGCGTGAGCAGAGCTTCGGCGAGAGCCGGTGCGCAGCACTGGCCGTCGGAGTCGCCGCAGCCGTGACCGCGGGCGGTCCGCTGGTCGGCCGCCTCCGTGATGCGCTCGCCGAAGCAGGCATCGACCCGGACGACGTCGCCCGCAACCTCGCGCCCGGCGCGAGTGGGGATCGTGCCGCGTGAGCGAGGTCTCGCTGCTCTGTCCGCACCAGCCGAGCGGCTCCGGGGTCGTCCGCCGCTACGCCCGAGCCGTCCGCGAGGGGGGATACGCCCGCCTGTGGACGGGGCAGTCCTTCCAGATCGAGAGCCATATGGCGTTGGCCGGTCTTGGCGGAACGGAGGACGCGGTCCCGGTCGGGATCGGGACCGCGCTGGCTCCGCTGCGCACCCCCTACGACGCCGCGCTCCAGGCCCGTTCGCTCGCGGCGGTCCTCGGCCGGCCCGTCTCGGTCGCCTACGGCGCCTCCGACCCCGACTTCGTCACGGCGACCCGCGGAGCTCCGCTGGAGCGCCCGGCCAGCTACACCGCCGCCTACGCGGGCATCGTCCGCGACCTTCTCGCTGGGCGCTCCGTCACGAGCACCGAGCCCGGCCTCGAGGCTCGCGAGGCGCGCCTGCCGGCGTTCGAGACCGGACCGGTCGAGGTCGGGACCGGCGTGCTGCGACCGGGCATGGCCTCCCGGTCCCGTGATCTGGTCGACTTCGTCGTGACCTGGATGACGCCGCGGACCTACGTGCGCGACGTCCTCCTGCCGCGTCTGACGCGTGCGGACGGTACGCGTGCCCGAGTGGTGACCAACGTGCACGTGGCCCTTGCAGGGCCGGGGCGCTCGCCGAACCTCCTCGCGCAGGCCGGCTGCTCGAACCACCTCGCGCGCTTCCACTACTCCGACATGCTCCGCCGCGCGGGCATCGACGCCCACCCCTCCGACATCGCCTCCGGCGCGCGGGAGCTCGTGCGCAGGAACGTGTTCGTCGTCGGAGACGCGCAGGAGGTCGCGGAGCAGATCCGCGACATCGGCGCGCACGGCATCGACGAGGTGGTCGTCAACCCGACGGCGGTGGCGACGGTGCACGGCGACGAGGCGGCCCTCGACGACCTCCAGCAGATCAGCGAAGCCCTGAGACCGAAGGTGATGTCATGAAGATCGAAATCCTGCTCCCCGTCCTGCTGCTCGGTCTGGCGTTCCTGATCTACTGCTACGTCGATCTGATCCGCAGCGCGGGCACCCGGCACCTGCCGAAGTGGGCGTGGGCGATCATCTGCGCGATCTCGATCCCGCTGGGTGGGATCCTCTACCTGATCTTCGGCCGGACCGAGCAGCGTGCAGCCGAATAGCGGCGTGCTCGTCCGCGCCGACGGCGCCACGGTGCGGTTCGGCTCCTTCACGGCGCTCGACGGCGTCGACTGCTCGTTCTCGGGGACCGGCGTGCACGGTCTGATCGGGGTGAACGGTGCGGGGAAGACGACCCTCATCCATGCGCTGCTGGGACTGATCCCAGTGACGTCGGGGCGGATCGAACGCGGCTCCGGCGAGATCGCCTACTGCCCCGACACCCCCAGCTTCGAGCCCTTCCTCACTCCGCTCGAGGTGATGGCGCAGTCGGCACGGCTCGGCGCACCCGCAGGCGGCGTCGCCACTCGGCGCGCGATCAGCGATCTGCTGACGCGGGTCGGGCTCGAGGACGCGGCACGGCGCCGGGTGGGCGGGTTCTCCCGCGGCATGAAGCAGCGGCTCGGGATCGCCGCCGCGCTGGTGCGCCGGCCCTCGCTGCTCATCCTCGACGAGCCGACGAGCGCCCTCGACCCGGTCGGGCGCGAGGCGATCCTCGAGATCGTGCGCAGCCTCGGCCGCGAGATGTGCGTCGTGATCTCGAGCCACATCCTCACCGACGTCGACTCGGTCGCCGACCGGCTCGTGGTCCTCGACCACGGGCACCTGGTCTTCGCGGGGGACAAGGGCGCGTTCATCGAGTCGGCCTCGGTGCGCTCGAGCATCGTCGTGTCCTCGTTCGAGGACGCCTCCGCCTTCCGCACCCGCCTCGCCGCGGCAGGGGTCCCGTCGGAGCCGGCGCTGGGCTCGGTCCGCGAGCTGCTCGTGCCGATGGGGGCGGTCGAGCCGCTCCTCGCGGTGATCGCGCGCAGCAGTGGTGACATCCGCTCGGTCAGCTTCGGGGAGAACTCCCTCCAGCAGGCGTTCATGAATCGCCTCGGCGCGCTCGCCGAGGCCGGGGCGGGGGAGCGATCGTGAGCCTCTCCGTCGAGTTCAAGCGCTGGAACCGCACGCGGCGGCTCCTCGTCGTCGCGCTCCTCTTCCTCTTCTCCGGCATCACCTCGCCGCTCATCGCCGAGTACAGCGCCGACATCTTCGGCGCTCTCGGCGCCACCGAGACCGTCACCATCACCGTCTCGGCCCCCACCTGGCAGAACCTCGTCGACTCCTACTTCAAGAACTCGTCGCAGCTCGCGCTGCTGCTCTCGGGGTACCTGGTCGGCTGGGCCTGCGCGCTCGGGCCGGACGAGCGCCTGCGCCTGTTCTACCGCTCGCGGGCCACGGGGCCGTGGCAGATCTTCGGCCCGCGGCTCGCAGTCTCGGCGATCGTCGCCTCGATCGGGGCGCTCGTCGGCGCACTGATGGCCGGCTACGAGACCGTGGTCCTGCACCCCGACCTCGACTGGGGGCTCCTCGTCGGCGGGCTCGCCCTGCAGGCCGGCGCGCTCGTCGTGTTCGTCCTCCTGGCCGGAGTGCTGGCGTGCTGGACGAACGCTCCCTTCCTGTCCGCGATCGTGATCGCGGCTGTCGTCTTCCTCGGCGGGCTGTTCGCGGGCGCGGAGGGGTTCCAGCGGTGGTCCCCGACCGCCCTGCTGTCGCCGTCCGGCCTGATCGCCGGCGACGGGCCCGACCAGTGGGGGGCCGTGCTGGCCTCTCTCGTGGTCCTGACCGCCGCGATCGCGAGCGTCCTCCTCATCCGCATCCGATCGAACGGACACCGAAGCACATGATCGAGACAGCGACCCCGACGCCGACCGCACGACGCTCCGAGGAGCTGATCGGCGTGCACGGCCTCACCAAGACCCTCGGCGGGAGGACCGTCGTCGACGACGTGTCCTTCTCGCTCCGGCGCGGATCCGCGTTCGGCCTGCTCGGACCCAACGGCGCGGGCAAGACCACGACCGTCCGGCTGCTGACGGGGCTCCTCACTCCGACCGCGGGTTCTGTGGAGCTGTTCGGCGAGGCGCTCACGGCGGCGTCGGCCGACCACCTCCGCCACCGCATCGGCGTGCAGACCGACGGGAACCTCTACGACCTGCTCACCGTCCGGGACAACCTCACGGCGTGGGGCGAGCTGTTCGGGATGCCGACGGCCCGCCGGAACGCACGCATCGACGAGGTGCTCGAGCTGTTCGGCCTCTCGGACCGCGCGGACGACGTGCTCGGCTCGTTCAGCAAGGGCATGCGCCAGAAGGTGGCGATCGCCCGCGCGATGCTGCACGAGCCGGACGTGCTGTTCCTGGATGAGCCCACCTCGGGGCTGGACCCGGAGGCCGCCGCCGACCTCATCGGCTATCTCTCGTCGCTGACCGCCTCGAGCGACGTCGCCGTGGTGATCTGCACCCACCAGCTCCAGGGCCTGGAGACGCTCTGCGACAGCATCGGGATCCTCGACCGCGGCCGCCTGGTCGCCTCGGGCCCTGTCGCGCAGCTCCTCGAGCAGCGCTGGCCGGACACGACGGTGCAGCTCACCGTCGAGGGGGATCCGGCGGCCGCGCTCGCGATCGTCGACCGCCTCGCCTCCGCGCCCGGCTCCACGGACGACGGAGTCATGACTCTGCGCGTCGCGGGCGAGGCCGAGGTACCCGCTCTGGTCGAGGCGCTCGTCGCCGGAGGCGTGCGCATCACCTCGATCGTCCCTCGGCGCCACACCATCGAGGAGTACTACTTCACGACCATCGGAGAAGAACGATGAACCGCCGCCGCGTCACCGCCCTCGTCCAGAAGGACTTCCGCGAGATCCTGCGCAACAAGCAGGCTCTGGCGCCGATCATCGTGGTGCCCATCCTCTTCGTCACGGTGCTCCCGGTGCTCGTGCTGCTCCTGGGCCGCAACCAGACGCTCATGGCATCGATCAACGGGATGCAGCAGTTCCTCGCGAACCTGCCCGCGGGCATCGTCCCCGCCGACTACGACCTGGCGCAGTCCACCGCCTACGCGATGGTGATCTACTTCTTCGCGCCGATCTTCCTCCTCATCCCGGTGATGGTGGCGAGCGTCACCGCGAGCGCGAGCTTCGTGGGCGAGAAGGAGAAGCGGACGATCGAGGGGCTGCTCTACACGCCGCTGACCAACAGCGAGTTGGTCTTGGCGAAGATCCTCGTCTCGCTGGTCCCGGCGGTGCTCGTCACCTGGGCGGCGTTCCTCCTCTACGGCCTGGTCGTGAACCTGGTGGGCTACCCGCTGTTCGGCGGACTGGTCTTCCCGACCGCCACCTGGATCGTCTCGGCCTTCGTGCTCGCACCGCTGATCGCGTTCCTCGCCATCTGCCTGATCGTGGCGGTGTCGCAGCGTGCCACGACCGTGCAGGGCGCGCAGGGCACCGCGGCGTTCCTCGTGCTTCCGCTGGTGGGCCTGGTCGTCGCGCAGACGGCGGGGCTCTCGCTCTTCAACCTCGCCGTCGCCGGGGGCGGCGCGGTCGTGCTCGTGGTGATCGACCTGGCCCTGTTCTTCGCCGTGGTGCGACGCTTCGACCGCGAGCGCCTGGTGACGCGGCTCTGACGCGGCGTCAGGTGCCGAGGAGGCGGCGCACGACGGCGAGGACGTCCTCGGCCTCGCCGCGCGACTCCTGACCCGTGGGGAGCAGGGCGGAGTTGTAGTAGAGGCCGTCGCTCATCAGCACGATCGCGCGGGCGACGAGAGGGTCGCCCACCGCGTCGGCGACGACCGCGTTCCAGCTGTCGTGGATGCGCGCGAGGCCGCCGCTGGCGCGCTCGTCGTGACCCTGTGCGATGCGCGCCACGGCGAGGATCGTGCGGTCAAAGGCGGAGTCGGCGGCGAACGAGGTCCGCAGGAGGTAGGCGACCACGCCCTCCGGCGCGGCGAGGCTCTGGGCGACGTCCTCTTCGCGGCGCGCGTCGAGGCGTTGCAGCAGGCCGTCCACGAGGGCGTCCTTCGAGGGGAAGTGGTAGAGGAGCCCGCCCTTCGAGACGCCGGCGGTGCGGGCGACGGCGTCGAGGGTGGCGGCGCGCTCGCCCTGCTTGATCAGGAGCTGCTCGAAGGCGTCGAGGACGCGGTCGCGTGCGGGAGCAGTCACGGCGACCATCCTACGGCGGAATCCTGGCGAGTGTACCGGCTGGACGGTATACTCGCCCCGTTCCTCTCCGTGAAAGGTCGTCCCCTGTGTCCGCGCGTACCGCTCCCGTTCCCGCCGTCGATCCGTCCGGCGCCGCCGACCGGGTCGGACGCCGTGCGTGGGTGGCCCTCGCGGTGCTGATGCTGCCGGTGCTGCTGGTCTCGGTCGACAACACAGTGCTGAACTTCGCGCTGCCCTCGATCGCCGAGAGCCTGGGTCCGTCGGGCACCGAGCTGCTCTGGATCGTCGACGCGTACCCGCTCGTGCTGGCCGGCCTGCTGGTGGCGATGGGAAGTCTCGGCGACCGCATCGGGCGGCGCCGCCTCCTGCTGGTCGGTGCGATCGGATTCGCCGTCGTCTCGGTCGCTGCCGCCTTCGCGCCGACCGCTGCGGCCCTGATCGGCGCCCGCGCCGCGCTGGGCTTCTTCGGCGCGATGCTGATGCCCTCGACCCTCTCGCTCCTGCGCAGTCTCTTCCCCGATCGCGATCAGCGCCGACTCGCCATCGCGATCTGGGCGACGGGCTTCGCCGTCGGATCCGCGATCGGCCCGCTCGTCGGCGGTGTGCTGCTCGAGCACTTCGCCTGGGGTTCGGTGTTCCTGCTCGCGGTGCCCGTGCTGCTGCCGCTGGTCGTGCTCGTGCCGATCCTGGTGCCGGAGTCGCGCGACCCGGAGCCCGGACCGGTCGACGTGGCGAGCATCCTCCTCTCCCTGGCGACGATGGCGCCGGTCGTCTACGCCGTGAAGTCGTTCGCCGAGCACGGAGTCGATGTGCCGGGCGCCGTGGCACTCGTGGTCGGAGTCGCCTCTGGCGTGCTCTTCGTGCGCCGGCAGCAGCGTCGCCGGTCACCGATGCTCGATCTGTCGCTCTTCCGCCGCGGGTCGTTCAGCGCGGCGATCGTGGTGAACCTGCTCAGCGTGACCGCGCTGGTGGGCGGGCTGTTCTTCCTCTCGCAGCACCTTCAACTCGTGGTCGGACTCTCGCCGCTGGCCGCGGGGCTCGTCTTGGTCCCGGGGCTCGCGGTGATGATCGTGGCGGGCCTGGGCGTGGTGCCGATCGCCCGGAGGGTCGCCCCGCGGATCGTGGTGCCGGCGGGCCTGGTGATCTCGGTCGTCGGCTACGTGCTGCTCGCGGTCGGCAGCGCGGCCCCCGGAGGCGCGTCGGCGCTCACCGTCGCCGTGGCCTTCGCGTTCCTCGGCCTGGGCATCGGCGCGGCCGAAACGGTGTCGAACGAGCTGATCCTCGCGAACGCGCCCGCCGACAAGGCAGGCGCCGCCTCCGCCGTCTCCGAGACGGCGTACGAGCTCGGAGCCGTGCTGGGCACGGCGACGCTCGGCACGGTGCTCACGGCCGTCTACCGCGGGGGGAGTGGCCCTGCCGGAGGGCCTCGACGCCGCGCAGGCGCAGCGCGCGGGCGAGACCCTCGGCGG
>NZ_LIIN01000014.1 GCF_001634385.1 Rathayibacter tanaceti
CGTCCCCCTCGCCCTCGCCCTCGCCCTCGCCCTCGCCCTCGCCCTCGCCGAGGCTGCTCGCGGTGCCGTCGAAGAGCGCGCGTCCCCCGCCGAGGACCGCGACACGGGTCGCCGGCTCCGGGACGTCGGCGAACAGGTGCGTGCTGAGCAGCACTGTGCTCGAGCGCGAACGCTCGGCCACTACCTCGCGGAAGAAGCTCTGCTGCTCGGGGTCGAGCCCGACGGAGGGCTCGTCGAGAATCCAGAACGCGGGCTCGTGGACGAGGGAGGCGGCGATGCCGACCCGCTGCCGCATCCCTCCCGAGAGCGACCCGAACCGGCTGCCAGCGGAGTCGGCCAGACGGACGAGTCCGAGGGCGTCTCGCGCTCGCCGCCGACGGTCCCGATGCGGCAGACCCTTGAGCCAGCCGCAGTACTCGACGCACTCCTGCGCCGTAAAGGACAGCGGGAATCCGACCGCCTGCGCCAGGAAGCCGACCTCTGCCACACCGCGCGCCGTTCCCGGGAACCCTCGTCGAGCGCCCGAGCACCGATCACGATGGAGCCGGACGACGGAGGCCGCGCCTCGGCGAGCGCCTCCAGCAGGGTGCTCTTGCCGGCGCCGTTGCGCCCGAGTACGACGGTCAGGCCGGGATCGATCGTCAGCGAAAGCCCCCGGAGCACGTCGCGCCTCCCGCGGGCGAGGCGCACGTCGTCGAGCGCGATGCTGCGCTTCGGGTCGGCCACGGTCAGCAGTGGCTGAACACGATGCGGTCGGTGTCCCCCGTTGTGACGATCGTGCCGCCGCCCCCGTTCACGTCCCCGGACGCGAAGTATGTGGTGTCGCCACCGCTGTCGCACTGCTCGTTGCTCGTGAAGACGTGCGAGCCGTCCTCGGCGTCGGTCGACGTGAAGACGAGCGCGTCCGGTAGGTAGTCGTCGTAGTGCCAGACCTGCACGCTGAGCGAGCGGTCCGCGGAGGTATCGCGATCGGCACGTCCCCATGCTCCGAGGCGGAGGTCCGTCGTCCGGTAGGGCGTCGAGGTGGTGAGGGAGCATCCTGCCGCTTCGTTGGACGAATCCGCTCGCGCGGGCGCAGCCGCGAGAGCGGTCGCCGCAGTGACGCGAGCGATGGACGTGACGAGAGTTCGAACAGACATGGCATCCTCCAGAATCGCCTCGACGAGCCCCGACCCGACCCGACTGTCGACGACAGTAGAGAGATCGTCATTCTGGACACAAGGTCCATCACGCGCCAAAAAGGGGGACGGATCACCGCGTGCACGGCGATCGTCGAGGGGATGGCACGCACTCCGAACCTCCGATCCGCCGCCCGTCAGATCGATCCATCACCGACGGCCCGCCCGGACGACTCGCACGATCCGACGTCGCAGGATGATGGCGGTGCCGGACTACCGCGACGGGCACCTCAGCATCGGAGCACGCCTGCCGCTCCGACAGTCACGGGACAGAGTCCATCCCGCACGGGCGACCGGATCGACTCGGGAGCGCAGACCGATGCGCTGGGCAACTGGCCCACGCTCGGCAGTTAGGTTAGGGTAACCTTCGCAACCTCACCCTCCTCCGAAGGATCATCGTGCCCGCCACCCGCACCCCCCTCCGCCTGACCGCCGTCGCTTCGATGGGCCTCGCCGCCCTGCTGCTCACCGCCTGCGCGGGAGGAGCCGACGCCGGCTCCGAGGGCACCTCCGAGAGCAGCGCCGCCTCGACCGGCGAGGGTCTCCCCGTCACCGTCGAGCACGCGTTCGGCAGCACCACTGTCGAGTCGGCCGACCGCGTCGTCGCCACGAGCTGGACGAACCAGGACGTCGCCCTGGCGCTCGGGGTCACCCCCGTCGGCTTCACCCGCGCCTCCTACGGCGACGAGGACGGCGACGGCCTGCTCGCGTGGACGAAGGAGGCACTCGACGCTGCCGGCGCCGAGACTCCAGCCCTCTTCGACGAGACCGACGGTGTGCCCTTCGAGGCCATCTCGGACCTCGAGCCGACCGTGATCCTCTCGGCCTACTCCGGCATCACCCAGCAGGACTACGACACGCTCAGCCAGATCGCCCCGACCGTCGCCTACCCGGGCCTGCCCTGGGGCACGACGTGGCAGGACTCGGCGAAGCTCGACGGAGCCGCACTCGGCCTGGAGGACGAGGCGGTCGCGAAGGTCGGCGAGGTCGAGAGCGAGATCAGCCAGGCCACGGCCGCGTACCCGCAGCTCGCGGGCACCACCTTCATGTACGGCTGGTACGACCCCACCGACGCGAGCTCGTTCACGTACTACACGCCGAACGACGCGCGGGTGAAGTTCGTCGAGGACCTCGGCCTCGACGTCGCCCCCAGCGTCACCGAGCTCTCGGGCGACTCCGAAGCGTTCAGCGGCACCCTCAGCTCCGAGAACGCGGACCAGCTCGACGCCGACGTGCTCGTCGTCTACGGCGACGACACCACCCTCGCGGCACTGCAGGCCGACCCGCTGCTCTCCAAGATCCCTGCCGTCGCACGCGGATCCGTCTACGTGCTCAAGGACGCTCCTCGGCCGCCATGGCCACCTCCTCGCCGAACCTGCTCAGCATCCCCTGGGTGCTCGACGAGTACACCGCCGGCCTGGCCGCAGCCGCCGACAAGGTGTCGTGACCAGCAGACCACCTGCACCACTGCGGCGCCCCGGACGCGAGGACACTCGCGGTCGGGGCGCCGCAGGGCGTGCACGGCGGCGGATGCTCGCGCTCGTCGCGGCGCTCGTCGCCCTCGCCGTCGCCTGCATCCTCTCGCTCGTCTACGGCTCGCGCGAGATCCCGCTCACCGAGGTCTGGTCGGCGCTGACCGCCCCCGATCCCGCCTCCATCGTCGATGCGGCCGTCCAGGGACGGGTGCCGCGCACCGTTCTCGCGATCCTGGTCGGCGCAGCACTCGGACTCTCGGGAGCCGTGATGCAGGGCCTCACCCGCAACCCGCTCGCCGATCCGGGGATCCTCGGCCTCAACTCCGGCGCCTCGCTCGCGGTGGTACTCGGCATCGCCGGGGTGGGAGCGACCAGCGTGCCGCAGTTCATCGGGCTGGCGTTCCTCGGCGCGGCGGCGGCCGGCGCCTTCGTCTACGCCGTCGCGTCGATCGGCCGCGAGGGCGCGACTCCGCTCAAGCTGGCGCTCGCCGGGGCCGCCACCGCCGCCGCGCTCACCTCGCTCATCAGCGCCGTCCTGCTCACCCAGGAGACGACGCTCAACCGCTTCCGCTTCTGGCAGGTCGGCGGAGTCGGCAGCGCCGACCCGACGAGCATCGTGCAGGTGCTGCCGTTCCTCGCTATCGGCCTCGTGCTTGCGCTCGCGAGCGCGAGCGGGCTCGACGCGCTGGCGCTCGGCGACGAGCTGGCGACGGGCCTCGGCCGCCGCGTGGGGCGCATCCGCATGCTCGCGGGAGTCTCCGCGGTGCTGCTGTGCGGAGCCGCGACCGCGATCGCCGGCCCGATCGGATTCATCGGCCTGGTCGTACCGCACCTCGCGCGCCGCGTCACCGGGCCCGCGCACGCATGGCTGCTCCCCTCCTCCGCTCTGCTCGGGGCACTTCTGCTGCTGGTCGCCGACGTGGTCGGCCGGGTGGTCGCCCGGCCGAGCGACGTCGAAGTCGGGATCGTCACCGCCCTGATCGGCGCCCCTGTGCTGATCGCGATCGTGCGCCGCTCGAAGGTGCGCGCGCTGTGATCGCGAGCATCACCGCGGGGCGGAGGGTGCGTCGACGGCGGACGGTGATCGGATGCGCCGTGCTGGCCGCGCTCGCCCTCTCGCTCGTCGTCGTCTCGCTCACGGTCGGCAGCACCGTCTACTCGGTGCCGCAGGTGATCCGGGTGGTCCTCGGCGAGAGCGTGCCCGGCGCCTCCTTCACCGTTGGCACCCTGCGCCTGCCCCGCACGATCACCGCGGTACTCGTGGGCGTCGGGTTCGGGATGGGTGGGGTGATCTTCCAGACGATGCTGCGCAATGCACTCGCGAGTCCCGACATCATCGGCATCACCTCGGGCGCGAGCGCCGCGGCCGTCGTCGCCATCGCCTTCTTCGGTCTCTCGGGAGGCGCGGTCTCGGTGATCGCGGTCGCCGCGGGTCTCGCCACGGCGCTGCTCATCGCGAGCCTCGCCGAGGGCGGCGGAGTGATCGGCGCGCGCCTGATCCTGATCGGCATCGGGGTCGCGGCGATGTTCCAGAGCGTGATCGCCTACGTGCAGACGCGCGCGGACTTCGAGGACGTGCAGGAGTCGCTGCGCTGGCTGAGCGGGAGTCTCAACTCGGCCGCGTGGTCGAGCGTGCCGCCGCTGACACTGTCGATGCTCGTGCTCGTGCCGCTCGCCCTGCTGCTCGCCGGCAGGCTCTCGGTGCTCCAGCTCGGCGACGAGTCAGCAAGCGCCCTCGGCGTCGACGTGCGCCGCAGCCGGCTGGCATTGCTCGCGGTCGGAGTCGGGCTCGTCGCCGTCGCGACCGCCGCGACGGGGCCGATCGCGTTCGTCGCGTTCGTCTCCGGTCCGATCGCGCACCGCCTGCTGCCGAGCGCCCGCTCGCTCCTGATGCCCTCCGCCCTCGTCGGAGTGGTGGTCGTCCTCGCCGCCGATCTGCTCGCGCAGCACGTCGTCGGCGCCGTGTTCTCGGGCGCCCGCTTCCCGGTCGGAGTCGTCACGGGCGCTCTCGGCGCCCCGTTCCTGCTCTGGCTCCTCGCCCGCCGCAATCGCACCGGAGGTCCCTGTGACCGCACCGCACACCCTGAGCGCCGACGCCGTGACGCTGGCGTACAACGAGCGCGTCGTCGTCGACGGGCTCTCGCTCACCGTGCCGACGGGGGCGATCAGCGTGATCGTCGGAGCGAACGCCTGCGGCAAGTCGACCCTCCTCCGGGCGATGGCCCGGCTGATCACACCGCGGAACGGAGCGGTCCTGCTCGACGGGCAGGCGATCCACCGCCTCCCGACGCGGCAGGTCGCGCAGCAGGTCGGGCTGCTGCCGCAGACGCCGATCGCCCCGGAGGGGATCGCCGTCTCGGACCTCGTCGCGCGCGGCCGCTATCCGCACCGGGGATTCCTCGGCCGAGGCTCGGGGACCGACGACGACGCGATCGTCGAGGACGCGCTGCGTGCGACCGGCACGCTCGAGCTCGCCGACCGGCCGGTGGACGAGCTCTCCGGCGGGCAGCGGCAGCGGGTGTGGATCGCGATGGCTCTGGCACAGCGGACCGACGTGCTGCTGCTCGACGAGCCGACGACCTACCTCGATGTGTCCCACCAGGTCGAGGTGCTCGATCTGCTCACCGACCTCAACCGCTCGCGCGGCACCACCATCGTGATCGTCCTGCACGACCTGAACCTCGCCGCACGCTACGCCGACCATCTGTTCGCGGTCCGCGCAGGCGCGCTCTACGCCTCCGGTGCCCCCGCCGAGGTGGTGACGCCCGAGACGGTGCGCGCCGTCTTCGGCATGGAGTCGCGTGTGATCGAGGACCCGGTGTCGCGGACCCCGCTGGTGCTGCCGATCGGCCGGCACCACTCGCGCTGACGCGGGCCTCGCCGAGGGAACCCTGGGTACGCCAGGGTGGGACGTCACCCGGAGGCTGCCGGGCGCGATCGCCGGATGCTCCGCCACATGGTGGCGACCGTGCGGAACCCCGCGCGGCGAGCGACGGCCTCAAGCTCCTCCTGCGAGGTGACCCGCGCCGCGCCGAGCAGCCGCTGAGCGGTCCGGACCCGGGCCAGCCGGATCTGCTCGGCCGCCGTCGTGCCGTGCACCGAGAACGCCCGGCCCACCCGCGTCGCCGACGAGTTCACCCGCCGGACGAGCTCGGCCACGGTCAGTCCGGTGTCCGAGGAGTCGGCGTCGATGATCGCCATCGCGCGCGAGAACAGCACCCATTCCGCCGTGGTCGCCGTCGACGCGTCGGCACGCGGCGCGTGCTCGTGGACAAGCGCGAGGACGGTCTCCTCGACGGCTGAGCTCAGGTGCCGCCAGGCCCTCGCATCAGCATCGATGGAGGTGGCGAGGAGCGAGTTGACGAGCGCGATCAGCACCTTGGTCGTCCCCAGCGCAGGCAGTGATCGCGTCGTGACAGCTGCGCTCGACACGCGCGGGTCCTCCCACAGCGACCGCCGCAGCCGCACCAGGATCCAGGCGACGGGCCGGCTCGCGGTGACGACCGCCTCCGGCTGCGGGCCCAGGGTCAGCGACCCTCCGGCCTTGACGGTGAGGACCGAGCCGTCAACCTCGACGTCGAGAGCACCCGAGACGACGGTCATCAGCAGGGCGTCCTCCTCGGTCAGGCGCGCCGAGAAGCGGAGGGGCGTCGCCCAGGTCCGAGAGAACGCGAGGTCCCGCAGTTCGATCGAGTCCGCGGCGATGCGGGCGGGTGGCGACCTCGACGCCGTGTCCAGGCCTCGCGCCGCCAACCACATCGCCGCGTCCACGCCTGCGAGGGAGACATCCCGTTCCGCGTGCACCGGTCGATCGGCCTTCGCAGCCATGGTCGCCTCCGCTCCGATCCGCGAGAAGCGGGTACCAGCATGGTCACCGCCGACGCCGGATCGGCCGAGCCACGGAGAGGCGGGGACGCCGATCCACCGAAATCCGGTGCGCGGATCACCCGTCTCTCCGCGAGAAGGCCCCTCCCGGTGACGGTAGTGGCGAGCCTCTTTCACGTCCCCACACACGCACTACCACTGACAGGAAAGGCGAGCCACCATGGCCGACAAGAACTCCTCCGCCCACGAGCACCGCATCCCCACCGGATCCGAATGGACGATCCCCGATGACTCCGTGTCCGGCGGCCGTCCCCGCCGACGCACCCTCGTCCAGGGCGCGGCCTGGACCATCCCGGTCGTCGCCGCCGCCTTCGCCACCCCGGCGCTCGCCGCGTCGAACGCCGCCGCCCTCGAGTTCGTCAACGGACCGTATGCGCTGCAGCAGTGCGGCGAGCTCACGGGCGTGCAGGTGAGGGCGACCCAGAACGGGCAGCCCGCTCCGGACGGCTCCCCCATCCGCGTGACTTTGCCGGCCGGCTTCACCTTCTCGGACGGCAGCACCTCCGGAACCTTCCCCACGTCGGGAGGCACCGCGACGCTGCCCGCGATCACCACCGACTCGTCCACCCCCGGCGCGATCACCGCGACGTGGAACGGCCTCGTCGACTCCGAGCAGATCTCGGTGACGCCGCTCCCGACCGGCGCCGAGGTCTGGCAGAACGAGGGCCTCTTCGCGAGCTACCCGTCGGTCCCCTCGACGGCGACGGCTCTGGGCGGGAATTACTTCCTCACCCCCGACGGCACCCTCTACTACGGCAACGACATCGTGCAGACGGGAGCGGCCTCCGCCGCGACCTCTCTGCGCGTGGGCTCGGACGGGCACTGGGTGAACGTCGTCCAGGCCTCGGGCGGGTCACGTACCTACCGCGACGGCGTGCTCGTCAGCTCGCTCTCCTCGACCGGAGCGTCGGTCACGCCGCTCGGGGCGAACTACTACCTGACCAACGGCAGCGTGAAGTCCCTCTACTACAACGAAACCCTCGTCGCCGAGAACGTGGCGTCCGCGGTCGCGGGCGACGGCTCCGGCGACCGCGCCACGGTCGTCTTCGCCTCAGGCGGGTCGGCCGTCTTCCTCAACGGAGTGCAGGAGAGCACGATCGCCAGCACCGGCTCGGGGTCGACCGCGCTGGGCGCGGGGTACTTCCTGTCCGGCAGCAACCTCTTCTTCGGCGAGCAGTTCGTGGCCTCCGGGGTGAGCTCGGCGCACGTGCACAAGCCGGGCGCTGCGGCAGGATCCGAGTCGACTGTCGACATCGTCCTCGACGGCGGCACGGCGCAGACCTACACCGGCAGCACCCTCAGCGGAACGTGGGGTTCGGTCCCGAGCGGCGCGACCGCGCTCGGAGACGAGTTCTTCCGATCGGGAGACGCGATCTACTACCGCGACACGGTCATCCGCCGGGGCGTGTCGTCCGCTTCGACGATGAGCAGCGACGGAGCCGGCTACGTCAACGTCGTGCTCTCGGGCACCTGCCCGGCGTAGCGCGCAGAGCGCGGCTGGAAGACCCTCGGACGAGTCCGGGGGTCTTCCGGCCGTCAGCGGCCGTGTCCGGCGGTCGGAGGAGTGCGGACGGTTCCGGAGGTGCGCCAGGATGGGCGGTGCTGATCAGGGAGCTCGACGCCGACGACCTCGCGACACCCGAGGCGGTGCGGCTGCTGTGGCGGGCGGCCGAGGCCGACGAAACGGCGCTGCGGGCGATCCGCGAGCACGAGCTGCCCGGGCTCGGCGTGATCGGAGTCGTCGACGGCGGCGTCGTTGGCGCCTCGCCGCGCACCAGGTCGGCTTCGGAGCCGTCACGATCGAGTACATCGCCTCGGCGGTCCGCGGCAGCGGACGCGCGATCGTCGCCGAGATCAGGCGCCGGCACCCCTCCGCGGCGTTCCTCGCCGAGACGGACGACGACGCGATCGGGTTCTACCGAGCGCTCGGCTTCACGGCGTCCGCCGCCCCGGAGGACCCGCGCTGGCCGGGCCGTCCTGTTACGCCTGCCGCCTCCCGCCCTCCTGACGCGTCACCCAGTGGCTCATCAGCGAGGGAACCCCGAGCGATCGAGGGTCCCTCGGCAGCGCGACGAGCCGATCAGCGGATCGACCAGCTGGGCGCGCCGCGCCCGTCGTACTGCACGAGGTTGCCGTCGTCCTGGAGAACCAGGCGGTAGGGGGCGACCGATGAGGGCGAGGCCGACGCCGACCAGGTCACCGAGCCGTCGCGGGTGACCACGGCCATGACGCCGTCGTCGTAGAGGACGAACGCGCTCCCCGCCGAGGAGGTGCCGGTCGAGTAGACCGGGCCGGAGGGTCCGTAGACCACGAAATTGCCGTCGGCCTGCATCAGAGCGCGGTAGGCGCCGTTGGGCGAGCGCAGCAGGCTGCCTGCGTCGAGTCCGTTCGTGGCGTAGAGGGTGCTCGAGGGGAGTGCGGCCTGGCTGGTCCAGATGATTGAGCCGTCCTGGTTGACGATGATCAGCGAGCCGGCGTTCGTGATGCCGAGGCGCAGGTCGGTCCCGCGGGTGTCCGACGACCACCTGACCGAACCGTCGGCGCCGTAGACGACCGCGTTGCCGTCCTCCTGCAGCACGAGACGGTTACCGGCGCCGCGGATGCCCGTGTTCCAGACGACGCCCTGCGGGCCGTATCCGACGAGGTTGCCGTCGTCCTGCATCCGTGCGGTGAACCGGCCGTTCTCGGAGGTGAGCTGGCGGTTCGCCCGCAGCGTCTGCCCCGCGAAGAGTGTGTCGATCGGAGGCTCCGCGATCCGGCCGTTGACGCTGCTGGCCCACGCGGGTGTGCCGTTCTCGCGGTAGACGACGAGGTTGCCGTCCTCCTGGATGATCACCGCGGCGTTCGGCTCGTCGGGCGTGACGGTATTCCACACCGGGCGGCCGCCGGAGGAGTAGACAACGAGGTTGCCGTCGGCCTGCATGACGAGGTGGTCGCCCCGGCCCTCGGTGCCCGTGCCGAAAGTCGCGCGACCGCTCGGGTCGTAGATGACCGCGTTGCCGTCCGTCTGCATCTCGAATCGCCAGCCGCCGTCACGCTCCGAGGTGATGCGCTCTCCGCGGGCCAGTTCCTCGCCTCCGACGAGCGCGTTGTAGTACTGGCCGGAGGCCTGCGCTGCGGCGTCGGCCGAGGGGGTGAGCTCGGGGGCGTCCTCGCGGGTGGCCGAGAGCGGCGCTCCGGGGTCCTCCCGCGTCGACGTGAGGGGCGCGTCCTCGGCCAGGGCGGGGGTGCCCCCGAGCAGCAGCGCTCCGGCGGCGAGGAGGGCGACGAGCCCGGAGGCCAGCGGACGGGTGGGGGCGGGAGGCGTCATCGCGCAGGTCCTTCTCAAGAGGTCGGCATCGCCGAGGGGTTGAGGGAATGCTCGCACGCCGGCGGCCTGCGGCGCGAGGCTTCCGTGAGCGTCGCTCCCCTCGGATCCCGCAGCGGGACGCGGCGCGCTCGCTGCAACGAGCTCGTCGCGGCTGGTCCCGGGGCCGCACAGCGGGGTCTGACGGGCCTAGCACGATCCTGCGAGCCGGACGCGCGGTGGACGCATTCCGGCTGAGCGGAACCTGCGTGAAATCTCACAGACCGCCGCGCGGAGCGCATCTCTCCGCGGGCACTGCCTACAGTCGAGTTCTCATCACAATGGCGTGTATCCCCCGCTCAGCTCGAGCTCAGTTCCGACCGGAAGGCCCGCCATGACCGCAACACTCGACCGACCCGACACCGCCCCCACCTCACACAGGTCCTCTGCGCTGGGCACCTCGCTCGGGCTGCTCCTGCTCCGACTCGCCCTGGGCGCCGTGTTCATCGCCCACGGCTGGCAGAAGATCGCCATTGACGGACTCGGCGCGACGACCGAGGGCTTCGACGCCATGGGCATCCCGTTCGCGGCCGCGCTCGCTCCGGTGGCGGCGTTCACCGAGCTGCTCGCCGGTGCCGCGATCATCGTCGGCGTCATGACCAGGATCGCCGCCGCCGGCCTCGCGATCACCGCTCTGGTCGCCCTCGTCGTCGTGCATGCTCCGAACGGGTTCTTCGCGGCCACCGGCGGAATCGAGTTCGTCCTCGTCCTCGCCGCCGGAGCAGCGGCGCTCGCGCTGACCGGCGCGGGCCGACTCTCGGGCGACGCGCTGCTGCGACGCCGGCGCTGACCCCTCCGGGACCGTCGACGGGCGCGCACGGGTGCCGCCCGCCGCGTCGGATCCGGTCCGGCTCGCGAGAACAGTGAGTTCCCGCGGGCCGGACCGGGTTGAGCGACCCGGGCCCGCTCGGCAGGTGCGCAGCCGCGGTAGCCGGCGGTCCGTTCGTTGCCGATGACAACAAAACGCAGGACGGCGCGGCAGAATGGACGCATGACGCACCGGAGCAACTGGGCAGGCACCTACGAGTACCGCGCCGCCGACATCATCGAGCCCGAGTCGATCGAGGAGGTGCAGCGCCTGGTCCGCGAGAACGACCGCGTCCGCGCGCTCGGCAGCCGCCACTCCTTCACCGCGCTGCCCGACACGCCCGGCGTCCTCCTGCACCTCGGCCGCCTGCCCTCCGACCCCGAGATCGACGCAGGGGCGAACACCGTCACCGTCGGAGGCGCCACCCGGTACGGCGTCCTCGCCGCACACCTGCACAGCGCCGGTTACGCCCTGCACAACATGGGCTCGCTCCCCCACATCTCGGTCGCCGGCGCGATCGCGACCGGCACCCACGGCTCCGGAGACGGCAACGCCAACCTCTCCTCCGCCGTCTCGGCCCTCGAGCTGGTCACCGCCGACGGCTCGCTGCGCACGATTCGCCGCGGAGAACCCGGCTTCGAGGGCGTCGTCGTCGGCCTCGGCGCCTTCGGCGTCGTCACCCGGGTGACCCTCGACGTCCAGCCGACCTTCGACGTGCGGCAGGACGCGTTCGTCGACCTGCCCTGGGAGCGCGTGCTCGACGACTTCGAGGCGATCACCTCCTCCGCCTACAGCGTCAGCCTGATGACGCACTGGTCGAGCCCCGCCGTCGAGCAGCTCTGGCTGAAGACCCGGGTCGAGAGCGGAGTCGTCGCCGACGTCGACGCGACGCACCTGGGCGCGGTCGCCGCCGCGGCCAGCCTGTTCGCCGTGTCCGAGGGTGTCGACTCCAACCTCAACCCGTTCGGCGGCTCGATCGGGCCGTGGTCCGAACGACTCCCGCACTTCCGCCTCGACCGCGAGCCGAGCGCGGGCGACGAGATCCAGAGCGAGTACATGGTGCCGCGCGAGAGGATCCGCGAGGCGATCGTCGCCCTCCGCGCGATCGGCGAGCGGATCGACGAGGTGCTGCTGATCACCGAACTGCGCACGATGGCGGCCGACGACCAGTGGCTCTCCCCGGCCCAGGGCCGCGACAGCGTCGGCGTGCACTTCACCTTCGCGAAGGACCGGGCCGGAGTCGACGCCGTGCTCCCCGCGGTCGAGGGCGCTCTGCTCCCGCTCGGCGCCCGCCCGCACTGGGGCAAGCACTTCCTGGCCCGAGCCGACGAGATCGCCCCGCTCTACCCGCACCTCGCCGAGTGGCGCGCGCTCCGGGCCGAGTGGGACCCCTCGGGCCGCTTCGCGAGCGACTACCTCCGCGACCGCCTCCTGGGCTGACCCCTCTTGAGCAGGATGCGACTGCGAGCGCTGCCGCCCCTGTGCATCGCGCGGGCCGGGTGGCGGCCGCGAAACGGGTGACGGCCCGGAGGAAGGCGGGTAGCGTCGCCGAGACGAGAGGGAGGTCGCCATGCCCCGCGAGGAACGGATGCCGTCGACCATCGAACGGTCCGACGAGCACGCGCAGGATCTCTGGTCGGCCGCGCACGACTCCGCCGTGGAGAGCTACGGCGAGGGCGAACGCGCCCACCGCACCGCGTTCGCCGCGCTGAAGCACGAGTACGAGAAGGTCGGCGACCACTGGGAGCGCAAGGCCGCCGCCGGCCCCTCCGACTCGCGCGCAGCCGGCCACGGGCCCGACGGCGGAGGCGAGACCGCCGGCGGAGTGGACGCCAACGCCTCCAAGGCCCACCTGATGGATCTCGCCAAACGCCTCGACGTCTCCGGCCGCTCCCGGATGACCAAGACCGAGCTCGTCGAGGCGCTCCGGCGCGAGAACGACCGCCGCACACGCCGCGCGCGCTGACCGGGTCGTCAGCCGGCGACCGCAGACGCCGCCGCGGGCACCTCCACCGCGCCTCCCGCTTCCGGCGGCGCGCGACCAGCACCGTCAGCACGAGCGCCGAGACCGTCCAGATTCCGAGCTGGAGGAGCCAGCGGCCGATACCCGCCCCGTCGAAGAAGAGGATGCCCCGCATCGCCTCGAAGCCGCCGGAGCCGAGCCAGCCGTTGTGCACCACCTGCCAGAACGGCGGCAGCATCGACTCCGGCGTGCTGGCCCCCGCGCTCGGGAAGTTGAGGGCGACCAGGATCAGGATCTCGGCCAGCACCGCTCCCTGCCCCAGGAGCAGCGTGAGCAGGGTCGCGATCACCCCGACCGTGAAGCTGTAGAGCATCCCGACCCCGATCACCGCCGCGACCTGGCCGAAGTCGACACCGAAGTCGACGAAGAGGCTGATCATCGAGAAGCCGAGGACAGGCACGAGCAGCGCGGCGCCGGCCGCCGTCGCGAGCAGGGCCTTCACTCCCGCCCGCGGGATCGCCTGGCTGATCGCGGTGATGCTGAGGAACGCGCCGACCGTGCAGATGACCAGGAAGAAGAAGAGGACGGAGCCTCCGGGATCGTCGGCGGGCAGCGGAGCGACGTCCTCGATCGTCGCCGTCGTGCCGAGCTGCGCCGCGGCCTGGTCACCCACCTGCTGCACGACGGCGGCGGCGAGGCGTCCGCCTCCCGAGGCGATCACCGTGGTGACGGTCGAGCCGTCGACGATCACGGCTCCGACCGCGTCGCGATCGGCGACCGCCTGCCGCGCCTGCTCGGCGGAGTCGGCCCGGCTCGCATCGAAGGCACCCTCCGCGCGCTCCTCGAGCGCATCGGCGAGCTGGTCGGTGACCTGCGCCGGGCCCGAGAGCGTGATCGCCAGGTCGTGGGGCACCGGCGCGTGCCCGGCGCTGACGTAGGCGAGGCTGAATGCCACGAGGAAGAACAGCGGCATCGAGATCACCGCGATGAGGCGGGTGCGCAGCGACGCCGTCCGCGAGGGGTCCACGGATCCTGGCGTGGCGACGACATCGAGGTGGTTCTCGGGCATCGTCAGGTCGATGCCCGCAGTGCGGGTGGACGGTCGTGGCTCGGTCGTGCTCATCGCAGGACTCCCTCTCCGGTGGTGGTGGACTCGCTGGCGGTGATCGACCGCCGCGTGACCTCGGCGTCGTCGGGTTCGAGCAGCTCACCGTCGACGACGACGGTCTCGATGCGGGCGTGACGCGGCTGCTCCGGCGCCCTCCACGCCTCGGCGGGCGGGGCGGAGTCGGTGGCGAGATCCGCGAGCTCGGCGCGCTGCCTCCGGACGGTCTTGCCCAGGTGCACGACGAAGGTGACCAGCATCAGCCCGAGCGTCCAGGCGAGCAGCTGCAGAACCCAGCGGCCCGCGCCGTTGCCGCCGAAGTACACGATCGAGCGGAACGCCTCCATCGCCCCCGCCCCGAAGTAGACCTCGTGCACGCCCTGCCAGAAGCCGGGGAGCATCGCCGCGGGGCCGGCACCTCCTGCGCTCGGGAAGTTGATGAACACGACGAACGCCATGATCCCGAAGGTGGCCGCCTTGCCCAGGAGCTGCTCGATGAGGATCGCCGCACAGCCCACGGTGAAGACGTAGAGCGCGTTCACGCCCAGCAGGCCGGCGATCGAGCCGAAGCTCGCTCCGTAGTCGCCGAGGAAGATCGAGGAGAGCCCGAAGACGATCAGCGGAGCGACGACGGCCGCGATCGAGATCGCGGTGTAGCGCAGGCGCAGCGGCGCACCGGGCATCACCTGCATCAGCACGATGATCACCAGGTAGGCACCCAGGGAGGTGTAGGTGAGGAGGTAGAACAGGCCGGTGCCGAGGCTGTCGGCCGCGGCCAGCGGAGCCACGTCGACGACGGTCGCCGTGGTGCCGAGCTGGGCGGCGACCTGCGCGGCGGCGCCCTGCACGGCGCCGGCGACCGAGCGGCCCTCCGCCCCTGCGACGTAGGTCGTCACGGTGAAGGCCGGAGGGGCCGATGGGTCGGCGGCGGCCACGGGCGAGATCTCGATCGACCCGTCGTAGCGCCGCTCCTCGACGCCCGAGCGCGCCTCGGCGACGACGTCGGTCCGCTCGGCCGAGAACTCCGCGGTGCTGTCGAGCCCCTCCGCGATCGGCGCCACCACCTGGTCGGGGCCGACGACGAGCAGGGGGAGGTCGTTCGGCGCGGGGTGGTGCAGAGCGCTGACGAACGCGAGCGGGAAGACGATCACGAAGAAGAGCGGCAGCAGGAGCGCCAGGAGCGCCGTGCGCACGGAGCTCGCAGGTCGCGGCGGGTCGCCGACGGGCGTGGGCGGTGGGGTGGTCGGGCTCGACACGGGGGCTCCTCGAAAGGTAAACGGTGGTTACAAAGTAAACGGTGTTTGCAACGTAATCGACGTTTACGCTGGAGTCAAGATGCTCTCGCCGTCGAGGTTCCTCGGTGCCGAGCGCGAGGATTCTCAGGAGCCGAGAACCTCAGGAGGGAACCACATGGCCGGCCAGGGGTCCGCACGCCGAGACCGGTCGGCGGCGGTGAAGGACGAGATCCGCCGCTCCGCCGCCCGCCTCTTCACCGAGCGGGGCTTCGAGGCGACCGGCATCCGCGACATCGCTGCGGTGGCCGACGTGAATCCGGCCATCGTGATCCGTCACTTCGGCTCGAAAGAGGCGCTCTTCATCGAGACCGTCGATGGAACGGGTGCGCTCCAGGCGATGATCGAGGGGCCGATCGAGGAACTCGGCCGTCGCGTCGTCCGCCAAATCATGATGTCCCGCGGACGCGGCGGGCTCGTCGTCTTCGGCACGATCGTCCGGGCCTCCGGCCGACCCGACATCCGCGCCACCCTCGCCACCTCGATGATCGAGCGCTTCGTGGTCCCGATCGCCCCGCTGATCCCTCGGAGCGACGCCGAGACGAGAGCACACCTCTTCGCGGCACAGCTCGTCGGGCTGATGACGGCGCTCGTCGTCTACGACGACGTCCACCTGCGCGAGGCTCCGCTCGAGGAGGTCGTCGAGCTCTACGGAGCCGGCCTCCAGCAGCTGCTCACCGGGCCGTGAGCTCCGGGGTCAGCGCAGGGCGTCCCGGATCTCCGCGAGCCCGAGCTCGAGCTCCGCGAACGTCGTCGACAGCGGCGAGAGCCCGATCCTGATGCCGTCCGGCCGGCGGAAGTCGGGGATCACGCCCGCCTCCTGGAGCCGGGGCACCAGTGCCGAGAACGACTCGTGCGCGATGGTCACGTGCGAGCCGCGCTCGGCCGGGTCGCGCGGAGTCGCCACCCGCACCCCGAGCGGCACCAGCCACTCGTCGATCAGTTCCAGGGCATAGGCGGTCATCGCCTCCGACTTGGCGCGCACCGCGGGCATGCCCGTCTCGGCGATCAGCGCGATCATGTCCTGCATCGCGATCATCCCGGTGATCGGCGGCGTCCCACTGAGCACGCGGCGCATCCCCGCGGCAGGCCGATAGCCCGGGGCCATCTCGAACATGTCGGCGACCCCCATCCAACCCTGCACCGGCTGCGCAAGCGCCTCCTGGTGCCGGGAGGCGACGTACGCCCACGCCGGCGCCCCCGGACCTCCGTTGAGGTACTTGTAGGAGCAGCCGACGGCGAGGTCAGCGCCCCACGAGTCGAGCTCGAGCGGCACCGAGCCGACCGCGTGGGAGGCGTCCCAGAGCACCAGAGCGCCGGCCGCGTGCGCCTGCGCGGTGACGGTGGCGGCATCGGCGAGGAACCCGGAGCGGTAGGCGACGTGACTGAGCAGCACGAGCGCGGTCCGCTCGCCGAGCACGGAAGCGAGATCCTCGGTGCCGACTCCGCGCTCCGGAACCGTCGTGATCCAGCGCAGCGTGCTACCGGTCTCGGCCGCGATCCCCTCGAGCACGTAGCGGTCGGTCGGGAAGTCGTCGGCGTGCACGACGATCTCGTCGCGCGCCCCCTCCGCCTGCATCGCGATCGCGGCGCGGGCGAGCTTGTAGAGCAGCACGGTCGTCGAGTCGGCCACCGCGGCCTGCCCCGGCGCGGCCCCCAGGACCGCCGCTCCGAGCGCGTCGCCCACCTGGAGCGGCAGCTCGAGCCAGCCCTCCTCCCAGCCTCGGATCAGGCGGCCGCCCCACTCCTCCTCCGCGAACTGCGTCAGCCGCTGGACACTCGCCCGCAGGGGACGGCCGAGCGAGTTGCCGTCGAGGTACGAGCGCACCTCGGGGGTGCGGACGAAGAGCTCCGGGCAGTGCGCGAGCGGGTCCTGTGCGTCGAGCGGATGCATGTGCTCACCCTAGGTCGCCCTCCCACACTCCTCCCACCGTCCAGGAGTCGCGGTCGTCGCGCTCGCGCACCGCACCTCCCGCGCGCACGCCGACTCCCTCGGCCCGCACTCTGAAAGACCGAGAGGCGTTCTCACGGCTGATGTCCCTACTCTGATCCGCGTGGATCTCGACACCCTCCTCAACATCGGCCTCGTCGTGCTGTTCGTCCTCGTCGGAGGCGTCTTCGCGGGCACCGAGATGGCGATCGTCAGCCTTCGCGAGAGCCAGGTCCGGGCGATCGAGGCGGGGAGCGAGCGGGGCCGCCGGATCGCCGAGCTCGTCCGCAATCCCAACACCTTCCTCTCGGCGGTGCAGATCGGCGTCACCCTCGCCGGCTTCTTCTCCTCCGCGTACGGCGCCTCGACCATCGCGCCCGACCTGGTGCCTCCGCTCGAGTCGCTCGGGCTCTCGAGCGGAGCCGCCTCCACCGTCGCGCTCATCCTGATGACCCTCGTCATCGCCTACCTCTCGCTGGTGCTCGGCGAGCTCGTGCCCAAGCGCCTGGCGATGCAGAAGTCCGTCGCGTTCACGAAGGCGCTCGCGCCGCCGCTCAACGTCCTCGCCCGCCTCATGCGACCGCTGATCTGGCTCCTGTCGGTCTCCACCGACGCCGTGGTGCGCCTCCTCGGTGCCGACCCGCGCGAGAAGGGCGAGAGCGTCTCGGCCGATGAGGTGCGCGACATGATCTCGAGCAACACCGAGATCCACGAGGACCACCGACGCCTCCTGACCGATGTCTTCCGGGCCGATGACCGGCGCGTCGCCGAGGTGATGCGGCCCCGGCCCGACGTCGACTTCCTCCGCGGCGAACTGAGCGTCGCCGAAGGGTACAGCGCCGTGCTCGGCCAGCCGCACTCGCGCTACCCCGTCGTCGGCGAGAACCGCGACGATGTGCTCGGATTCGTGCACGTGCGCGACCTCATGGCGGCGCTCCCGGAGGCGGAGAAGGCCGGCACCGCGAGCCGCGTCGCCGACATCACCCGCCCGATCCTCGCTGTGCCCGGCACCACGAAGGTGCTGACGGCGCTGCGCACGATGCGCCAGGACGGCCACCAGATCGCCGTGGTGATCGACGAGTACGGCGGAACCGACGGCATCATCACCCTCGAGGACCTGCTCGAGGAGCTGGTCGGCGAGATCTACGACGAGTACGACGGTGCGCGGCAGGAGGTCGACGCGAAAGCGGCCGAGCAGCTGCACGACGTCGACGGCGGGATGATCCTCGAGGACCTCGAGGAGCAGCTCGGGATCGAGCTCCCCGAAGGCCCCTACGAGACCGTCGGCGGCTACGTCCTCGACCGGATCGGACGGGTCGCGGTCGTGGGCGACTCCGTCGTCGTCGGCGACCACGTCCTCCGGGTCGCCGAGACCGACCGCTACCGGATCTCGAGGCTCACCCTCGTGCCGCAGCCGGCATCGGAGCAGACCGAGCCGAGGGCCTGAGCCGCGGCGCGGAGAAAGCGGGTAGCGGCGCCGGCGAGCGGGTTGTTGTGCGGACCTCACCGGAAAAGATCGACGAGCCGGGACGAGCCGGACTACGGTGCTAGGTGATCGAGATTCACGAACTCGGTCACTGTCAATGGGGAGGAACGAATGAAGGCACGAAGCGCTCTTGCAGCTCTGATCACTCTGGTCGTGGGGACGACCATCGCGGTCGGAACACCCAGTCTGGCGGCTGTGACCTACAGCGACTACACGACGAAGGCCGAGATTCCGGATTACGACTGCGGCTCCGACGCATGTACGGCTTCACAGGGGTTCGCGGTGACGACCAACTACCTCTACAGCATCAAGACCGACACGAATCACACGAAGTCGGTCATCTACCGGGTCGACCGGGTATCGGGCGAGCGGGTCCTGATGCGCAATGCGACGAGCAATTCGAACGTCAACACCTGGCTCGGACACGCCAACGACATACAGATCGCCAGCGTCGGCGGTCAGACCTACATGTTCGTGGTCACGATGTTCGACAGCCGCAGCGGAGCGGACAGCACCAAGCAGCTGGTGAAATTGAAGTACAACGGCACCAGCTACGAGTGGGATCACACTTACACGATCCTCTCCGGTTCGACGCCGATCGGTGTCAGCGGACTCAGCAAGATCTCGCAGAGCGGCAACACCGTCGACTTCTTCTTCAGTTCGGGCGACCAGGTCTACCGGGGGAGCTCGATGTGACCGCTCAGGGAGGCACCGCGAATGACATCCCACTCACGACGGCATTCACGATGAACAACAGGCCGAGCGGCTGGGACCCGCAGGGGATCCACTACGACGCCGCACATCAGCGCCTCTACCGGCCGGTCACCAGCGGCAACCGGAGCAGGGTCCTCGTGTACGACGGCATCACGTCGGCGACGTCGGGATCCAGATCGTCCAGCGCCGACGTGAAGATCGACATCACGAGCACCGACTACCCGAAGTTCGAGATCGAGGGCGTGGGGATCAACGCCGAGAGCGGGAAGCTCTACTTCAGCACGAACCGCACCGGGTCGGACGGCGTCCACTACGTGAACGGCTACTCGGCCTGAGCCGACCCGGCGCTGGGTGGAGGGGCCGCGTCCCTCAGGGCAGCGGCCCCTCCACCCAGCGCGTGGCGAGGCGTCCGCGGGCGCCGGGCCGCGCGATCCACAGTCCGCCGGCGAACGGGTGGCGGGCCCGCTCGTCCGCCGAGAGGTCGCGCGACGCAGAGGTGACGACCGCGATGTCGAGGTCCTCGCCCGCGAAGGCGACGCTGGAGGAATGCGGCGCGTCGATCCTGATGCCCTCGCCCTCGACCGGCCGGCCGTCGGCCTCGAACACCCGCACGCCGCTGCCGCCCCAGACCGCCACCCAGACGCGGCCCTCCGCGTCGACGGTGAGGCCGTCCGCGAACACGCCCTCCTCGAGAGCGACGAACGGCTGGCGGGCGCCGTGCTCGCCGCCCGCGTAGGAGCGGCGGTGGATCACGCCCGACTCGGTGTCGGCCGAGTACAGCACGGCACCGTCGGGCGAGAAGCCGAGGCCGTTCGAGAGCCGCAGGTCGTCGTCGAGCACCGTCACGGATCCGTCGAGCTCGATCCGCAGCAGCACATCGTCGCCCGCCGACTCGCCGAGAGTGAGGGAGCCGATGAGGAGCCGGCCCTGCGGGTCGATCGTGCCGTCGTTGAAGCGGTGCCCCTCGGGCAGCAGCTCGGATCCGCGGGTGAGGGAGCCGTCGACCTCGAGGATCGCGAGGCACCGCGTCAGCGCCACCAGCGTCCGCCCGTCGCCGAGCGGCAGTGCGCAGCCGACCTGCTCGCCCACGTCGGTGCGCGAGATCGCGCCGATCCCCTCGGCGGTGAGGGGCGCCGAGAGGACCGCGCCCGCCTCGATGTCGACCCAGGTGAGCCGGGCGGTGTCTGCATCCCAGACAGGACCTTCGCTGAGGACGTAGGTGGGGGTGCCCGCGGGCGTCGCATCGATCATGCCTCCCACGCTAGGCGGCGGCGGACCGCGCTGTCAGGAACCGAGGTCTGGAGCGACGGATCCGGACCTCGGGGCGGTTCCCGGCACTCTCGACCTCGGTTAAGGACGCGAGCGGCTGAATACACCCGCCCGGCCACCGGCGACAAACGCTGCTCGGCGCGACCATGATGATCACGCAGTCCTTCCTCTACAACGCGATCTTCTTCACCTACGCGCTGGTGCTCGAGAACTTCTACGGAGTCGAGCAGAGCGCCGTGTCGTACTTCTTCTTCCCGTTCGCGATCGGCAACCTTATCGGGCCGCTGGTGCTGAGGCACCTCTTCGACGTCTGGCGCCGCCGGAAGATGATCTTCCTCACCTACGGCGTCACGGCGACGACCGCGGCCCGCCGACCATCGGCTACGTCGTCGGAGCGGGCGTGATGATCCTCGGCGGCGTCATCGCCCTGATCTACGGAGTCGACGCCGAGCGCCGCAGCCTCGAGAGCATCACCGAGCCCATGTCGACAGTGAAGTCCTGACGCCGCCCGCGCCCGCCCGCCGCCCTGCCCGCCAGCGCGTGGGCGGGGCAGCAGGCGGGGCGCCTCACGACCTCCTCGTCCGACGACGTCTCGCTGCACCAAGGAGAAGGACATGGATCGCCGGCCAGACCGCGAACATCGCTCCGAAGCCCGGTACTCAGGCGAGGTCGAGCGTCCCGCTCATCTGCGCGTCGAGACCCGTGTACGCGATGACCGAGACGATCCAGCCGACGACCGGCAGCGCGTACACCGGCAGGACCTGTCGACGACCGCGGCCGACCACCGCCGCCGTGATGCAGGCGGTCACTAGGTAGATGAGGAATCCGACGGCGAAGACACCTCCAAGGAAGGGGGCGAGAGCGAAGGTCGCGGCGACGACCAGCGCACCGATCCCGGCGAGCGCCAAGGCAGTCATCATCAGTCCCCGCTCTTCACTCAGCTACTGATGCTGAGATCGCTCATCTTCTTCTGGAAGATTGCCCATATTGCAGAGGATGCTTGTGTCGATGAAAACCACCGTAGACATCAGCTGATTCCAAGTAGCTGTTGAAACTCACTGTAATCGCGGTCCTCCCGCGTCGAATCGACGAGCTTTCCGGCCGTTACAGCGACCCCCAGCGTCCCCTCGGCCAGCGCGGTCGCGTATCCTGGCAGATCGGTGAGCCGACTCAATTGACTGTATCCCGTGGTCGCATCGCGGTGGCACACGATGATGTCCTGGTTGAGGCTGCCTTCAGCGGCATCCAGCAGCGCTGGACTATGCGTCGTAAGAAGCACACTTGTTCCGGCAGCCTCGCTACTTTTTCGGACTAGTTCCAAGACCCGTCGCGCCTGGGAAGGATGTAGACCATTCTCTAGCCCTTCGAGGACAATAAGAACCCCGCCAGTCGAATTCTCGTCACCCTGATCAAGACGCGCCGCTACTTCATTGTCCACATCAAGACCATGTTGAGACGAAAGCAGAGCAGTTGCAATGCCAATGAATCGCAATAACCCATCACTCATCTGCCGTGCGGGCGTCCGCTCAGCCATTCCGCCCACAGATCCGCGGACTTCTTCCAAAGCCAACATCACGTCGCCAAGATCCGACGAGACGAAGGAAATACCTTTTACTCGATCATCGGCAATCCTGCTTACCAACTCGGTAATCTCTTCGAACGCCGCCCGATCAGTTCTGTCGAGATTCCGAAGCGCCGCCGACAGGTTCTCGCCGGTTCTCCTGAGGTCTACATCGCGCCCAGACACGAAGTCTCGCATGAGATGAGGAACTGGGTCGAAGTGGAAAACCCCTCGAAGGGCGACTAATACCGCCTCTGCACCCCTCAAGACGGAATGCTCTGCAATATCACTTCCACTCAACGCCAATGGGATTTGGCTGATAACTAGACGGCTATCGCGAAACTTGTGCGGAGGATTCTTACCCCGCTTGCCATTGTGAAGCTCCGCCTCAATGCCAGTGCCGGCACTGAGTGCGGTCTTCGTTTCAACGAGGGGACCGACCGAGGTTTTTCCGCTACTGACCGCCACGCCGGGTCCAGAGAGACGCTCCGAAACGATGCGCAAGTCGGGCCTTACCTCAATTTCCAGATCGTAATCATAGCGGTCGGAGCCTAATTCGACCGAACAACCTAACTCGAAACGGTCGGTCCCGTGAGGCGCGCAACCGGCGGACCCACCGCGGACCGCCCCGCCCTCGCGCCTGCGTCCGTCAAGGGCATCGACAAGGTCCTCGCCCTCAGCGAGACGAGCAAGTACCTCGAGCCCATCCAGGGCGTTGGATTTCCCGGAGCTGTTTCGGCCGGTTAAGAGGGTTGTACCCCCCAACGGGAGCACGCTCCCCCGGAACGACTTGAACGCGCCCAAGCGGAGTTGAACTATCCGAGAGGTCACCATGTCCTCATGGTAGGGGAGCACCCCGTGCCGAGGACGGATTCAGGGGCGGAACCTGCAGCCGGGGTTCTAGGCGACTGCTGAGCTACAAGGTAGTCGCCGCATCGACCCTGACCATCGGTCTGCACTCATGGCTCCCATTACAGCAAGTCCTGGGGCCGGCGCCCGGAGCGGTCACCCCACGTGCACGCCAGGGCGGCGCTCGCGACGGGGCTCGGCGCGGCGCAGGACCTCGCGGGTGACGGGGGCGACCTCGCCGGTGCCCGTGATGAGGAAGCGGAACATGTTCGAGATCGGGCCACCCTCCGTCCACTCGAAGTAGACGTCGGGGATGACGCCGGTGCGGTCTCGGATCTCGAGCAGCACGGCCGCGATGGTGTTCGGGATGTTCGCGCTGGTCACCGTGAGCACCCGGAAGCCGTGGTGGATACGCCCCTCCACGAGGAGGTCCTCCTCGAAGTCGGAGGTGTCGGTGGTGTGCACCTCGAGGAAGAGCACGGGGCCGCGCATCGGGAGGTTGCTGTCGCGCTGCTCCTCGGCCAGCTTGTCGCGGTACTCGGCCTCGGAGCCGTCGTCGGGCTCGTTCGCGAGGACGCGGATCACCCCGTAGTCGTCGGCGTCTGTCGTGACGAAGTCGAGGGCGGCGGCGTCGAAGGCGACCGACGTGGCCCGCAGCTGGAACGAGCGGTGCACGCGCGAGACGAGCGAGACCGCCAGGATGCCGACGATGAAGATCGCCGCGATCCGCACGCCGTCGGGCCGTTCGACCACATTGACCACCGTCGTGTAGACGAAGACGAGGGCGATCACCGCGAAGCCCACCGCACGCTTGCGCTGCCTCTTGCGCTTGGCCGAGAGGAACACGGCGACGGAGGCGGAGGTGATCAGCACCAGCACGCCGGTCGCGTACGCCCCGCCCTGCGCGTCGACGTCGGCGCGGAACAGGATCGTGATGACGAACGCCACGGCGGTGAAGACGAGCACGAGGGGACGCACTGCAGCGGCCCACTGCGGAGCCATCCCGTAGCGCGGCAGGTAGCGGGGGACGATGTTGAGCAGGCCTGCCAGCGCGGAGGCGCCCGCGAACCAGAGGATGCAGATGGTCGCGATGTCGTAGACCGTGCCGAAGCCCTCGCCCAGGTACTCGTGCGCGAGGTAGGCCAGCGCGCGGCCGTTGGCCTCGCCTCCGGGCTGGAACTGCGCCTGCGGGATGAGCAGTGTCGTGACGAAGCTCGAGGTGATGAGGAAGGCCGACATGGTGATGGCCGCGGTCAGCAGCAGTCGATTCGCGCCGCGGATCCTCCCGGCCGGCGCCTCCTCGGTGTCTCCCGCATCGCCGCGGATCTGCGGCATGACCGCGACGCCCGTCTCGAAGCCCGAGAGGCCGAGCGCGAGCTTGGGGAACACGATCAGCGCGATGCCCACCATGACCAACGGATTGCCGTGCTGCGTCGTCAGCGCCGACCACCAGTCGCCGATGACGACCGGGTTCTCGGCGACGTGCCCGATCGCCACGCTGATCACGACGGCGTTGAGGAGGAGGAATACGGCCACGAGCACGACCGCGATCGAGATCGCCTCGCGGAAGCCGCGGAGGAACACGATGCCGAGCAGGGCGATCAGGCCCAGCGTGAGCGGCACCTCCGCACCGTGGAACCAGGCCGGAGCGAACGGGTTCTCCACCGCGTGCGCCGTCGCGTCGGCCGCCGAGAGGGTGATCGTGATCATGAAGTCGGTGGCCGCGAAGCCCAGCAGCACGAGCACGAAGAGCTTGCCACCCCACCAGGGCAGCAAGCGCTCGAGCATCGCGATCGAGCCCTCGCCGCGGAAGCTCTCGCGGGCGACGCGGCGGTAGACGGGGAGCGCGCCGAACAGTGTCAGGACGACCAGCACGATCGTCGCGAGCGGAGAGACGAGGCCCGCGGCGAGCGCCGCGATCGCCGGCTGGTAGCCCAGGGTCGAGAAGTAGTCGACGCCGGTGAGGCACATGACCCGCCACCACGAGTGGGTCTTGGCGGTCTCGGCGTGCGGCCCCGGATGGGCGCCGGAATCGTCGCGGAGGCCCTCGAGCAGCCAGGCCCTCATGCCGCCCGCGCGTGCGGAGGGGGCGGGGGCGGAGTCGGGGTCGTCGCTGAGGACGGAAGAAGTCACTGGACGTTTCTACCCGTCGTCCGGGGCGCCGAGCGGCCGGATGAGCGGATCCTCACGCTTTCCTCACGGGTATTCGCCTGTGGAGGAGGATTCGCGGCCGATCGGGCGCGAAAGGGACGCCGGTGGCGCCTCCGCGTGCCTGACCGCCGCTCCCAGGGCCGCGCGGAAGGATCGGACGCGACCCCTCACCGACAGGAGCACCACCATGTCATCACCCCGCCGCGCCCTGATCCTCGTCGATGTCCAGCAGGAGTACTTCAGCGGCCCGCTCGAGATCCAGTACCCGCCGCACGTGCAGTCGCTGCCGCAGATCGCCGCCGCCCTCGACTCCGCCGCCGCCGCCGGCCTCCCGATCGCCGTGGTGCAGCACAGCGCGGGAGAGGGAGCACCGATCTTCGACCCGATCGGCCCCGCCTTCGCTCTGCACCCCGAGATCGAGCGGCGCCGCTCCGACTCGTGGAAGACCGTGACGAAGCAGTACGGGACGGTCTTCGCCGGAACCGACCTGCTCGACTGGCTGCGCCAGCACGACATCGACACGATCACCCTCGTCGGCTACATGACCAACAACTGCATCCTCGCCTCCGCCGCCGAGGCCGAGACCCACGGGCTCCGCGCCGAGGTCATCTCGGACGCGACGGGCGCTATCGCGATCTCGAACGACGCCGGCTCGGTCGACGCCCGCTCCCTGCACACCGCACTGATGGCACTGCTGAACTCGAACTTCGCCGCCGTCGCCCCCACCACGGTCTGGATCTCGGCGCTGAAGGGCGAGTACACCCTCCCGATGAGCACCCTGCCCGAGTCCGCCGCCGCCGGCGCCGCCCGCTGAGCGTTCGGTCCCGTGCAGAACGTAGCGAACGCGCTGCGACCGTCCCGCCCACCCTGCCCCTCCCGCTGGAGCTCAGTCGTTCAGGTGGGCGATGGCGAAGTCGGCCTCCTCGGCCGTGAACTGCTCGCCGTACTCGCTCGTGAGCTGGTCGCGGATGGCCTCCGGTGACATCGCCATCTGAGTCTGGTAGTCCTTCGCCTTCGCCAGAGCGTTGGCGTTCCAGTCAGCAGCGACCGTGTCGACCGCGTACTGGGCGGCCTCCGGAGAGAACTTCTCGCCGTACTCCGACGTGAGCTGGCCGTACAGACCGGCCTTGCTCATGTGCAGCATCTCGGAATAGCTGCGGGCCTTGAGCAGCGCCGAGGCGAACTCGGGCGAGACCTGCGCAGCGGCGGCAGGCTCGGGCTCAGGCGCGGCCGACTCAACGGGCGCGGGCTCGACCGTCGCGGCGGGCGCAGGTTCGGCCGTCCCAATAGGCGCCGGCTCGGCCGTCTCGACGATCTCCGCCTCCTCGGTGGCGGGAGCGACCGGCGCTGTCGTCGGCTCGGAGGACTCGACGACTGCGGACACGGGACGCTGCTCCGAAGCGGAGTTGATCGCCGCACCGAATCCGATGGTCGTCGCGAGGGAGACGAGGAGGGCGACCCCGCCGAGGGCGATGCCGGCGATCGACAGCCCCTTCGACTGGCGCCGATGGAGGGCGAGAACGCCGAGGACGATCGCCGCAATCCCCACGAGCGCTCCGAAGACCGGCACGAGACCGACCAGGAACGCGATGATGCCGACGACGAGCGCAGCGATGGCGAGGCCGGGTGTGGCGGAGGGACGGGGACCCTGGGGAAGCGTCGCGCCGCCGTAGGCGACCTGGCCGGCGGGTGGCTTGTCGGAGGAGGAAGGGGAGGAGTGCGGGGTGTTCTCCGGCGGGAGACGTGTACTCATCGCGCGAGTATCGCAGAGGGCACAGGCTCATCTCGGTGTTCGAGACATGCTGTCTCAATGAGCTCCGAGGAGTCCGGGCGGAGCCCTCCCTAGCGCCGCTGCGACCGCACCACCCCTGCAAACATCAGCGGAGTGAGGCGAGCACCGCCTCGAGCGCGTCGACGGCGACGTCGATCTCGTCCGCCGTGACGACCAGGGGCGGCGCCAGGCGGATCGTCGAGCCGTGCGTGTCCTTCGCCAGCACACCGCGCGCCATCAGCGCCTCGCAGACCGCGCGCCCCGAGGCGAGTTCGGGGTCGATGTCGATGCCCGCCCAGAGTCCGGCGCCGCGGACGGCGACGACTCCGCGGCCCACGAGCACCTGGAGGCGGGCGTGCAGCTGGGCCCCGCGCTCACGGGCGAGGGCCTGGTAGTCGCCGGTGGCGAGCATCTCGACGACCGCGAGGCCGACGGCGGCGGCCAGCGGGTTGCCTCCGAAGGTCGACCCGTGCTGGCCGGGCTGCAGCACGCCGAGCACGTCGGCGTTCGCGACGACAGCCGACACCGGGACGATGCCGCCGCCGAGTGCCTTGCCGAGCAGGTAGACGTCGGGGACGACTCCGACCAGATCGCACGCGAAGGTCGCTCCGGTGCGGCCGAGGCCGGACTGGATCTCGTCGGCGATGAAGAGGACGGTGCGGCGCGCGGTGATCTCGCGCACGGCCGGGAGGTAGTCGGCCGGCGGCACGACGATGCCCGCCTCGCCCTGGATCGGCTCGATCAGCACGGCCACCGTGTCGTCGTCGATCGCGTCCTCGAGAGCGCAGGCGTCGCCGAACGGCACCGTGCGGAAGCCGGGGGTGAACGGACCGAAGCCTTCGCGCGCCTCCGCGTCATCGCTGAACGAGATGATCGTCGTGGTGCGGCCGTGGAAATTGCCCGCCGCGACGATGATGTTCGCGCGCCCGGGCGCGACGCCCTTGACCCGGTACCCCCACGCGCGAGCGACCTTGATACCCGACTCCACCGCCTCCGCGCCGGTGTTCATCGGCAGGACCATGTCCTTGCCAGCGAGCGCGGCGAGCGCCGTGACGAACGGGCCGAGGCGGTCGTTGTGGAACGCTCGGCTGGTGAGGGTGACGCGGCCGAGCTGCGCCTGCGCCGCCTCCAGCAGCGCCGGGTGCGAGTGGCCGAAGTTCACGGCGGAGTACGCGGCGAGGCAGTCGAGGTAGCGGCGGCCCTCGACGTCGGTGATCCAGGCGCCCTCGCCGCTGGCCGCGACGACGGGCAGCGGGTGGTAGTTGTGGGCGGCGTGCTCCTCCTCGGCGGCGATGAGGGCATCGGACGCGGTGGTCTCGCGGGTGGTCTCGGTGATGCTCATGTCGTTCCTCCTGGGGTGACGGTCGACTGTCCAGGACAGTGGAGGGTGGGTCAGCCCTGCGCAGCGGCAGTGCTTCGCACGGGCAGCGCCGCGCAGTGGGTCAGCGGCGCAGCTCGAGCGTGCAGCACTTCACGCCGCCGCCGCCGAGCAGCAGCTCGGACAGATCGACGCCGATCGGGTTGTAGCCGCGCTCGCGCAGCTGCCGCTCGAAACCCGTCGCTCGGGAGGCGATGACGACGTTGCGTCCGTCCGAGAAGGAGTTGAGGCCCAGCACGGACGCGTCCTCCTCCGAGACGAGGATGGCGTCCGGGTAGAGCTCGCGGAGGATGCGGTTGCCCTCCTCGCTGAACGCGCTGGGGAGGTAGGCGATGTCGGAGTCGCCGAGCACGGCGATGGCAGTGTCGAGGTGGTAGAACGACGGGTTCACCAGCTCGAGCGTGACGACCTCGCGACCGAAGACCCGGGCGACCTCGGCGTGCGAGTCGGACGCGGAGCGGAAGCCGGTGCCGGCGAGGATCCGCTCGCCGACGAGGAGGAAGTCGCCCTCGCCCTCGTTGACCTCCTCGGGCACACGGACGTCGAATCCGGCCGACCGGAACCAGTCCATGTAGGCCGGGCCCTCGGGCCGGCGCTGCGGGTAGGTGAAGGAGGCGCCGTAGGCGATCCCGTCGATCACCGTGCCGCCGTTAGCCGCGTAGACCATGTCCGGCAGCCCCGCCTGCGGCTCGATCAGCTCGATCTCGAAGCCGAGGCCGGCGTAGGTGTCGTAGAGGTCCTGCCACTGGCGGACGGCGAGAGAGGTGTCGGTGGGGACCTGCGGGTCCATCCAGGGGTTGATGCGGTAGACGACAGTGAAGTGCTCGGGACGGCACATCAGGATCGACTTCGCGACGGGGGTGCGGATCGGTGCCTCGGCGAGCACGGCGGTATCGGTCATTCGAGTCCTCCTGCGAAAGGATGCGGATGAGCGGACCGGGTCCAGTGGCTCCGTGCCCCGCGCAGAGACGGCGGGGTGGAGCACGCTCCCGCCCAGTCTCGCACGCGGGCTTCGTGCGATTCTCGCTGCGAGGCGCAGGATCCCTGCGCGAGAGCCGCTGGTTCCGCAGAAAGCGTCGTGCGCCCCGCCGGAGCAGTCCCGCGTGCGGGGCGCGAACCGTGTGAGGATGCAGAGCCACGACGTCGACCGGGAGAACCATGAGCGCCATCACCGACCGCCCCCTGCTCATCGGGATCGAGACCGGCGGGACCAAGGTCGTCGCCGCCGTGGCGGCCCGCGACGAGCCCGAGCGGATCCTCGCGACGACGACCCTGCCGACGCGGGGACCCGCGGAGACCCTCGCCGACCTGGCCGGCTTCGTCGCCGGCCACGGCGCCGAGGGCACCGTCGCGGCCGTCGGAGTCGCCTCCTTCGGGCCGCTGGACATCGACCCCGCCTCCCCCGGCTACGGCCGTCTGACGTCGACGCCGAAGCTCGGCTGGGAGGGCACCGACGTGCTCGGACCGCTCGGAGACGCGGCTCCCGGGGCGCGGATGTCCCTGGTGACCGACGTCAACGGCGCCGCGCTCGGCGAGGCCCGCTGGGGTGCCGGCGTAGGCGAGAGTGACTTCGTCTACCTCACGGTGGGCACCGGAGTCGGCGGGGGCGTCATCGCCGGCGGACGCCTCCTCGCCGGCAGCGGCTGGCCCGAGGTCGCGCACCTGCTGCCCCGCAGGCACCCGGAGGACCGTTTCGCGGGCACCTGCCCGTTCCACGGCGACTGCCTCGAGGGCCTCGTCGCAGGCCCGGCGATCTCGGCCCGCTGGGGAGTCGACGGCTCCAGCCTCGGACCCGAGGACGCGGCCACGAACCTCCGCTTCAGCTCCTTCTACCTCGGGCAGCTGGTGACCACGCTGGCCTACGTGGCCGGCGTGCGGCTCGCGGTGCTCGGCGGTGGAGTGTCGAAGACGCCGGGCCTGCTCCCCGCGGTCGAGGCCGAGGTGGAGCGCCTGATGGGCGCTCCCGGGGCGACGGGCACGGGAGGCGGCCGGATCCGCATCGTGCGCCCGGCCCTGGGCGACGAGTCGGGCGTGCGCGGGGCGCTCTCGCTGGCGGAGTCGCTGCTCGGGTGAGCGTCCGCGCCCTGAGCGCGCACTTCGCCGGCTCGGCTCCCCCGCAGCCGGATCCGGTCCCACCCAGCCCGTCACGCGCCCGCGGCAACGGAGATCCTGGGCCCGTCACGGAGAGCCATCACTGCCGGCCCCGCTGGGCGACCTCGTCGCCGACGACGGAGACGAGTGGGGCCGCCGTGACGACGAGCAGGCAGACCGCGAGCGGGGCACCGCCTGCCGCGAGAGCCCCGGCGAGGAGGAGAACGACGGCAGTCACCGCGAAGAGCCAGCCATGGAGGACATCGAACGTCCCTCGGAGGTAGCTGTAGGTGAGCATCACCGCTGTGCAGAGCACCGCCACAGGCACCGCGGTAGCGACGACCGTGCCTAGAGTGCCGAAGGGAGCACGGCCCTCGACGGCGTAGGCGGCGACGTGCAGTCCCGCTCCGGTCGCGACGATCGCGGCGTAGAGGATCAAGTGCAGGTAGATGAGAGGCTGGGCCTTGCGTCGGTCGCTCCGGAGCGCATCGGCGGCGGGGATCAGGAAGTACATCCACCACAGGCCGAAGGTGAGGCCGATGCCCGCGACCACGATCGTGACCGCTTCCGGACTCCATCCGGCGCCCTGCACGATGGCCGAGACGGAGGCGACGGTTCCGAAGACACCCTCACCCAGCGCGACGATCGCAAGCAGGCCGAAGCGTTCTGCCACATGACCGGCGTGCCATGGGACGGGGCCGTTCTGCTTCTCCACGATGCGGGTCCCGCTGATCTCGCCGGCGAAGAGCAAGGCGGCGACGGTGAAGAACACCCCGACGGTGGGCTCGACGAGCACCAGGACGAACCACCCGGCGAGCACACCCGAGACGAGTGCGGCGTGCAGGAGCGCGGATCGCCGCGCGGCCGGGTCGTGCACGGCGAGCCGGAGCCACTGCACGACCGTCGCGAGCCGCATGACCACGTAGCCGGCGACCATGCCGCGGGCGTCGACGGCTCCGCCCTGGTCGAGGGAGGCGAACATGGCAGGGAGGCCGAGCGCGAGCACGACGACGCCGATCATCTGCACCATCGTCGCGGCACGGTAGAGCCAGTCGTCCATGCCGAAGGCCGACGTGAACCAGGTGAAGCTGACCCAGACGGAGGCGATGGCGAAGATCGCGTAGACGAAGCCGACGATCCCGGTCTCGACCCGACTGTCGATCAGGTGATGGGACAGCTGATCGGCAGCCTGGCCGAAGGCGACCACGAAGGCGAGGTCGAACAGCAGCTCCAGCGGCGTGACAGTCCGGTGCGGCGCCTCCGGGTCGCGGCGGCGCACGATCCCGGTACGACGAGCGGAGCCGGCCGGCGTCCGACGGGCGCCTGCGACGGATGAGGGTCCTCGCATCTCGGAGGCAGGGCCCTCGCGCGGCGGCGTCACGTCTCGTCGAACGAGAGGCGGGAGGAGAACCGCCGGACGCTCGGGGGGCCGGCCGCGATGTCGGGGAGTCGGGTGGCGCCCTCAGGCGTGCGCCTCCAGGCGACGTACTCGTCGTACGCAGCTCCGGACGCCCACCTCGTGAGGAGCGTGAGCGTCCCGGGTCGGCTCTCGTCGGAGAGGACCTCGGTGAGCTCATTGCCGGGGAAACCTGCGGTCGCCGGGAGGTCGTGGAGAAAGGCTGCGTCGACGTCCGCCGTGTCGGCACGCAGGGGAATGTCCATCAGGACGGTGACGGTCATGGTCGTACCTCTCAGGGTCGGAAGGGGTCAGGGAGCAGTTGGCGCAAGGTAGGCGCCGAGGTTCTCCTCGACCTCCTCGAGGCCGCGCTCGGCGATCAGCGCGCCGAAGGCGGCGATCCGAGCGTGAAAACCGGGCCAAGTCACGGTTCGGGTGAACTCCTCCCAGGACGCCACGAGATCCGCCTCAGGAGGCAGGCTCGCGCGGTCGATCTGGGCCTTCGCGCCGAGGATCGCCTCCTTGTCGAAGGACGCGATCCGCTGCGCCGTGCGCATCACGAGACCGCTCAGCTCGGCGTCGTCGACGGCCCGCGTGACCCAGCCGTAGTGCTCGGCGCGATCGGCGTCGTAGTCCTGTCCGCTCATGATCGCCTCAAGGGCACGATCACGGCCGATCAAGCGGCTGAGGCGGTCGGTGCCCCCGCCGCCGGGCACGAGCCCCGTGCCGACCTCGAGCTGGCCGAAGGCAGCGTGCTGACGGCTGGCGTAGCGGAGATCGAAGGCGAGAGCGAGCTCGTCGCCGCCGCCACGGGTCCGCCCGCGGATCTCGGCGATGGTGAGGAACGGAGCCGAGGCGATGCGCCTCGCGAGATCCACCCAGCCGGGGGTGCCGTCCTCGGCGACGAAGCCCAGGAGCGCATCCAGCTGCGTGAGGTCTGCGTGGTTATAGAAGTAGCCCGGAGTCGAACTGTCGAACACGACGACAGAAACGTCAGGATCGGCGGAGAGCCGATCGATCACGGCCGAGAGCTCGACGGCGTCATCGGCGCCCACGAGGTTGACCGGCGGGTTCGAGAACGTGACGCGTCGGATGCGGGACGAGACGGAGTGGACGGTGAAGTGGGTCAAGGGGTTCTCCAGAGGTGGGCAGCGGGTCAAGCGGGGAGGTTGTTGGCTCGTCGGAGCTGACGATCGAAGACTCCGGCCGGCGCGAGTCGTCGCATCACGGCGACTCCAGCTGTGCGTCCGACCGGGTAGCGGAGCCTGGGTCGACGATCGGTCGCCGCAGCAACCACCTGGCGCGCGACGGCGGCCGGGGCGTCGCCCTCGCTGACCGCGCCTGCCATGTACTGCGCGAATCCCGCACGCCGCGCCTCGTAAGCGGGAATCGGCCGGTCGACCGGCAGGGCGTTCGCCTCGAAGGCGGTGCTTGTCCAGGCCGGCTCGACCAGCAGAACCCGGACGCCGTACTCGCGCAGCTCGTGATCGAGCGACTCGGAGTACCCCTCGATGGCGAACTTCGTCGAGGAGTAGATCGCCATGTAGGGCTGCGGCATCAGGCCGACGATCGAGGACAGGTTGACGATCCGCCCGCTCTGCTGTGCGCGCATGACGGGAAGGACAGCGTTCGTGACCCGGATCACGCCGAACACGTTGATGTCGAACACCTGCTGGGCCTGGGCCGTTGAGCTCTCCTCGCTGCGCCGGCTGACCCGATCCCCGCGTTGTTCACCAGCAGATCGATCCTGCCGTGCTGCCGGGTCACCGCGGCGACGGCACGACGGACAGAGTCGTCGTCCGTCACGTCCAGGTCGATGAACGACGCACCGGACAGGGTCCTGGCTCGGCTCGCATCGCGACTCGTTCCGATGACGGTGAACCCGGCGTGGACGAGAGCCTCGGCCACCGATCTCCCGATGCCCGACGACGCTCCCGTGACCAGTGCGATCCTTCGTTCCTTCGACATGACTGTCTCCTTCAGCGTCGGGCCGACTCGTCGCGAGCCAGCCAGAATTCGGTAACTGTTACATGACAGTAGCGTTTTTTCCTTTAAACGCAACTTTGAATTTTCATCGAGGTGCTCAAATCGAGCAGTGGTGGTACGTTTGTCACCGCGCATCTCGGAGGGCGGTCATGGCGAAGACACTGCGAGCGGACGCGGAACGCAGCGTCCGGGCGATCCTCGAGGCAGCCGAACGGGTGCTGGCCGAGAACGAGAGCGCCACGGTGGAGCAGATCGCCGATGCCGCCGGCGTCACCCGGACGACGGTGCATCGCCGGTTCGCCAGCCGCCAGGCGATCATCGACGCCCTCGCGATCTCGGCCAAGCAGGACCTGGCGGATGCGATCGCGGCGGCGAGACCCGACGCCGCACCCGTCTACGTCGCGCTCCACCGCGTGACGGTCGCGGTCCTCGAGGTGAAGAGCCGGTGGCGGTACACGCTGGGCAATCCCCTGGCGGACACCAGTGCGGCGAAGGAGATCTGGGCGGGGATCAACGCCGGAACCCTCGCGCTGCTCACGCGAGCCGGGCAGGCCGGTCTCCTCGCTCCCGAAGCCGATCTGGAGTGGGCACGCCGGGTCTACTACGCGCTGCTGAAAGAGGCGATCGCCACGACCGATCGCTCGAGTACCACCGACCACGTCGCCCTCGCGACTCTGGTGCTGAACACTCTCCTCGAGGGGATCGGGCAGGGAAACCGCGCCGTCGATTCCTGAGCGGGCGGGCGGGTGCTCGAAGTCTCCTCCCCAGGCCGATGATCGTCCGGCCGTCCACCGATTCGCCCGTCTCCCGCCCGCGAAGCCCGCCCGGTGACCAGGCTCGTGCCATGCAGCAGTCGAATCAGATCCCTGGAGCGTCGAGCTCCTCGAGCGCCAACAGCGCCTCCCTGGCCCGGTCGAGCCGGACCGACTCGGGCTCGTCCCACCACACGGGTCCGCGCTCGCCGAGCCCGCGCTTGGCCAGCCCCACGCGCCTGCGGGCGAGAGCTTCCGCGTCGGCGTCGGAGTGCAGCCGCGCGGCACGGACACCGGAGCGGCCTCGACCGAGCTGCGAGGTCAGCGCAGCCACCAGCTCGGGCGGCAGCGAAGGGTCGGTGCGCCGCCAGCGCCGGCCCCCGACGACGAGCCAGCGCTCGTCCTCCGTCGCATCCGCCACCGCGTCATCACCGCCGGACGTTCGCGCGGTCGCCCGCGCTCGTGAGGTCGACGTCCTCGGGGAGGCGCAGAGCCTCGATCCGCCCCGTCGTCGCGAGGCGCAGCAGGAAATCGGCGAGTGCGCGCACATCGAGCGAGAAGAGCAGGCTCTCGCTCTGCGGCAGCTCGAACAGTCCCGCGTCGGCGATCTCCTGGTGCTGCCGACCCGTGGGCCGGGCATCGCTCCAGCACGACCTGTCCATCGGCCCAGGCTAGCGGTGCACCGCGGCTCCGCTGAGGGCGGCGCGGGCCCGCTGCGGCCCGGGCTCGCGAGTCAGGCTCCCGGCGAGCGCCACCAGCCTCTCGCGCGGCTCTCCAGCGAGCGTGAGCATCCGCTGCGCCGCACCGGCGAGCTCCTCGCCGGTCATGGCGTTCGGGTCGAGCACGGCGGCGAGCCCGGCGTCCTCGAGGGCTGCGGCACCGGCGAACTGGTCGGTCGAGAACGGCAGCACGACGAGTGGCACGCCGGCGGTCATCGCCTCCGTGACGCTGTTGTTGCCGCCGTGGCTGATGGCGAGGTCGGCGCGGCGGAGCAGCGTCACCTGCGGCAGGAACCCGCGCACGAGCCAGCCCGCCGGGACGTCGCCGAGTGCCGAGTGCTCCGTCGCTCCCGAGGCGAGGGCGACCCGCACGGGCCGGCCGTCGAGCTCGACGTCCGCGAGCGCCGCGACGACCCGGGCGAGCACGTCGTCGCGCACCGAGAGGAAGCTGCCGAAGCTCACGTAGACGAGCGGTCCGTCCGAGGACGCGAGCCACTCCTCCACCTCGGCATCGAGCGGCTCCTCGCGCACCGCGGAGCCGAGGAACGCGTGCGGAGGCAGCTGCGCCGTCCGAGCGGGGTCGTGCAGCTCCCCGGGATAGTTGAGCAGCAGCACGTCGCCGCTCTCGGCGAAGGCGTCAGCGCTGTGCGCGGCGGCAGGGTCGAGCGCGGCGAGGGCGCTGTTCCACTCGGCGGTGAAGGAGTCGCGCACGTCCTCGCAGAGGGCCCGCAGCGCGTCGAGATCGTCGGGCTCGGGCGCGAAGCGTCGGGCCAGACGGGCGGGAACCCGTAGACCTCGCCAGGGGTGGTGAGGGCGCTCGGATGGCCGAGCACGACGTCCCCGTAGGGCACACGGAGTGCCCGCAGCGCGACGCGCGCCGTGAAGGCGAGGTGGTCGACCACGATCGCGTCCGGCTGCACCTCGTCGAGGATCTCCCGCAGCCGCACCGAGACTCCGGCCGGGTCCCAGAGCAGGTCCGTCATCCGTTCGCGCGCCTGGTAGGTCAGGGTCGGCACCATGCCGCGGCGAGTGGCATCGAAAAAGCCGCGGAGCGAGGCGCCCTCGTCGGGTGCCTGCTCCTCGGCGCGGATCGTGCCGGGGTTCGAGCCGCGGCCGAGGCGGAGTGCGATGTGCTCGAAGCCGAAGCCGTCCACGATCGAGCGTGTGGCCTCCCCCGTCGCGACGACGACGCGCTCTCCTGCCTGCTGCCAAGCGGTGCCGAGTGTCGCCAGAGGGAGCAGGTGCGAGGCGTAGTCCGGACTGACGATCAACAGGGTCATGAGGCCCCCAGGACCAGGCCCGAGCGGAGGGGGCGCTCCTGGTCCGCCGTCGCATGCGCGTAGACGCCCGCGAGGGCTCGTGCCATCGCCTGCACGGTGTACCGCTCGGCCACCATCGCGCGCCCCTGCGCGGCGGCACGCTCACGGAGGGGTCCGCCCGCGAGGTCGAGCGCATCGGCAGAAGCGGCGGCGAGCGCGGTGCGATCCGCGGTGTCCACGAGGAATCCGGTTTCGCCCTGCTCGACGTAGGTCGCCGGGCCACCGGTCGCCGGAGCGACGACGACGAGTCCGGCCGAGAGCGCCTCCAGAAGCGCGATGCCGAATTCCTCCTTGACGCTCGCGCAGACGTACGCTCCGCCCGCGGCGGCGAGCCCGGGCCGGCCGTGCCGGACCGCACCGAGCCAACGAGCCACCGTTCCGTTGGGGCGGTGGCCGGCCAGGAGGAGCCCGTCGCCCGCGACGGCGGCGACCCGGTCGAGCTGCTCGCGCTCGTCGGG
>NZ_LIIN01000015.1 GCF_001634385.1 Rathayibacter tanaceti
GTGACCCCGGCCCCGGCCGGGGGGCCCGCCGTGGGCGTCGCCGTCGGCTCCGGATTCCCGGTCGGCTCCGGGGCCGCCGTGGGCTCCGGAGTCGCGGTCGGTGCCGGGGTTGGCGTGACCGCGTCGGCGACGTCGATGCTCACGAGCGTCGCCGGACCCGACTCACCGTAGGTGACGCGCCCCAGGTACTGGGCAGGCCCGGCCAGGTTCGACCACGAGACGGTGTAGGCCGTCGGCTCACCCTGAACAGCGTCGACGATCTGCGGGTCGGTGCTCAGCGAACCGAGACGCTCCTCCGGAGTGACGACGAAGCTGCGCAGGTCGAAGGTCGTCGCCGACGTGCCGGGGCCGACAGAGTAGATGACGGCCTCCACCGTGTAGCTGCCCGCCGCGGGCGCGGCAATGTCGACGCGCTCGTCGGCCGAGCCGGTCGCCGAGGTGTACACCTTCTTCGTGCTCTCGCTGGTGACGGTCAGGTCGAGGTCGGCCGTGTCGTCGATCGCGTCGAGGTCGAAGCGGGCGAACTCTGCGCCCTCGGGCACCTCCACCGTGGTGGTGAAGGAGGTGCCTTGGGCAGGGTGCCCGAGTGGCCGTCGGCCGCCGTGGCGTCCTCGGCGAGGACACCCTCGGTCAGCCCGCTCGCGGCGAGCGGCAGGGCGCCGTCGACGCCCGGAGTGATCGTCACCGACGCGGTGCCTGTCGTGCCCGAGCCCGAGACCTCGTAGGGGGCGTCCAGCAGGACCGGACGCACCGCGATCGGGCTGCGGACATCGTGCTCCGCGCTCGACCACGTGAGGTATCCCGTGGCGAACTCGTTCAGCTCGGCGTCACCGGTCGTGAACGAGACCGTGTACTCCGCGGTTTGCCCCGCCTCGGTGAAGCTGAGGCTGGACGGGGAGACGACGGTGTCGATGCCGTCGATCCCGTCGACCGATGCCGTGTAGGTGCCCGGCCCGGTCGAGGTGACCGTTCGGGTCACCGTCTGCGTGCCGGCCAGGGCGCCGATGGCGATGGAGGCCTGGTTCAGGTCCGACGGGTCGATGGCCGCGATGGGGTCGATGACGGGGTTCGAGGTGAAGACGTAGCCCGCGCCCTTCAGGAAAGCGATCCAGTCGCTCGTGCCGCTCTCGTAGAGCAGCCCGGGGTCGAGGAACGCGGTCGGGTCGACGTGTCCGGCGCCCTGGGCGAAGACGTCCTCGGAGGCCGCTCCCGACTGGTCGACGCTGTCGTAGGCGGAGGTCATCATGGCCGACTTGACCGCCGACGGAGAGGCCTTCGGCGTGGCACCGAGGATCAGCGCGGCGAGGCCGGCGACGTGCGGTGACGACATCGAGGTGCCCGACTCGAACGCGAAGGCGGGGTCGTCGCCCTCGGCGTGAAGCTGTCGGCCAGGATGGCGACACCGGGTGCCGTGAGGTCAGGCTTGAGCACGTCGGCACCGTCCGCCTCCGCGGGACCGCGCGACGAGAAGCCGGCGACCTGGGGCACGGGGATGACGGCGCCGGTCGGGTTGCCCTCGGAGAGCGTCACCCGCGCGCCGGAGGTCTTCGCGTACGCGGTGATCGCGTCGTAGGCCTGCGAATCGATCTGGATGCTCGGGACCGAGTGGTCGTCGACGTGCAATGCGTTCGGGGTCGCGTTGAGCAGGAGCATGCCGATGCCGCCTGCCCGCTCGACCTCGGCCGACTTCGATACGCGCGCGGTGACGCCCGCCGTGCAGGTGACGACCTTGCCCTTCACCTTCGCGGGATCGAGGGTGCCGGTCTCGCAGATCGCAGGATTCTCGGCGCCCGAGCGGACCACGTCGGCACTGTTCACCAGCGGGCCCGTGACGTCGTCGTGGACCGAGATCGAACCGCCCACGAACGCCTGGCCGTCACCGAGGGTGGCGGTCGCCGTGTAGGTGGGGACGGAGGAGGCGGCGACCGTCGTGTACCACGGCGAGGCGTGGTCGAGAGTGGAAGCGCCCGCTCCGGAGTTGCCGGCCGAGGCCGCGACGAAGACACCCGCGGAGGCCGCGTTGAGGAAGGCCTCGTCGATGGGAGTGAGTGTCGAGGTGGCCGAGCCGCCGCCGATCGAGAAGTTGATCACGTCGACGCCGTCCTTGACCGCCGCGTCGATGGCGGCGAGGATCCCGGAGCCGGAGCAGAAGTCGTCGTCGTCGGTGCCCGCCTCGGTGCCGTTCCAGCAGACCTTGTACGCCGCGACCTTCGCAGCCGGGGCGACACCCGAGATCTGTCCGTAGTCGTAGCCGTCGACGCTCGCCTCGACACCGGCGTTGCCGGCCGCGGTGCTCGCGGTGTGCGAGCCGTGTCCGTCGGCGTCGCGCGGGGAACGGTACTCGGCGTTGTCGGACGAGCCGACCTTCTCGCCGTCGCCGAGGAACCAGCGCGCTCCGATGAGCTTCTGGTTGCACTCGTCGCCGTCCCACTGCACGGAGGCAGGGAGTCCCGGCGAGCAGGAGCCGACGAACGAGGTGCCGTCGGACTTCGCGTAGGTGACCGTCGTGCCGTCGGTGTAGGGCTCCGCTCCCGGAGACGTCGCCAGTGCGGGGCCCGCGAACGACGGGTTCTCGGGCGCGATGCCGGAGTCGATCACGCCGACCACGATGCCCTTGCCCGCGTCGTCGATGCCACCCAGCTTCTGCCAGGCTCCGTTCTCGCCCTCGAGACCGAGGAAGTCGGTGGAGCGCTGCTGGCCGGTGTCAGGGACGGGGATGCCTGCCGCAGAGGCGAGCGGAGCGGTCTGCGCCGCGCGGTCGACCGTCAGGTTCTCGACCTTGCGGACCTGCGCGACGTCCTTGCGCTCCGCCAGCTCGCCAGCCTGGTCGCCGGAGAGGGTGGCTGAGAAGCCGTTGAGCGCCACCGTGTAGTGGTAGTCGATGGCCGCGTCGACCGCGGCGGCGACGTCCTGCTGACGCTGCTCGAGATGCGCCGCGTAGTCCTCGACCGGCGCGGAGGCGGCCTGGAGCTGCGAGCCCTCGAGGGGAGCAGTGCGCGCGAAGCGGGCGTCGGTGCCCTGATACGTCGCGGCCGAGGGCTCGACGAGGGTGACGACGTAATCGCCGTCGTCGAAGCTCTGCCCGGTGGAGAGTCCGCCGACGAGCGAGGCGCTGCCGACGAGTGGAGCGGCACTGGCGCCGGTGGTGGCGAAGGCCGCCGTAGCGGCGACGCCGAGTACGGCGAGTCCTGCGAGGATGCGCCTTTCAGCGCGACGGACGGGTGGACGGTGGGACAGGTGGATCGGCAATCGATGTCCTTACTCACGTTCGCTGGGAACCGGATCGGTTCTCACACAGAATCGACCCTACGAACCCGTTTGCCCAGCTTTGTTACGAGCACGTAACGAAGTGACCGGATCGGGGACGAAAATTTTTGGCACTCTCGCCAGCCGAGTGCTAATCTGGTCGCAGTTGAGTCGAGTCGGCTCAACCCTTGGAACTCTTCGTTGCACGACCGAATGGAGTGATCTCAATGGCCATCACCTACGACCCCATCCGCGAACTCGACCGCGTCGCCTCTGCCCTGCTCGGTGCAGGCCAGGGGCCCCGCCGTATGCCGATCGACCTCTACCGGGACGGCGACCACTACGTCCTCACCGCCGACCTCCCCGGCATCGACCCGGGCTCCGTCGATGTGGATGTGGACGGTCAGCTGCTCACCATCAGGGCGCAGCGGACCGTCGCCAGCGGCGACGACGTCACCTGGATCACCCGGGAGCGCCAGTCGGCCACGTTCGTCCGCCAGCTCAGCCTCGGCCAGGGCGTCGACACCGAGCGGATCTTCGCGTCCTACGACAACGGAGTGCTCTCGGTGACCATCCCCGTCAGCGAGAAGGCCCGCTCCCGACGCATCGAGGTCGTCTCGAGTGCCCGTCCCGAGCAGGTCCAGATCAGCGAGACAGCTGCCGACTGACCGCCGCAGCAGGGGCCCGTCCGCGTCCGCGCGGGCGGGCCCCTGCTGCGCGTCCGGGGATCCCCTACGCTGACCGGATGCGCGCTCCCTCCGCCACTGCCGTCGGCGTCCTTCTTCCCCGCGACCTCCCCGCCTCGGAGGTCCTCGCCTACGCGCGCCGCGCCGAAGCGCTCGGCTTCGACGAGCTCTGGGTCGTCGAGGACCTCGGCTTCCGCGGCGGCATCGCCCAGGCCGGAGCCGTCCTCGCAGCGACCGAGCGGATCGTCGTCGGCATCGGCATCCTGCCCGCCGCCGTCCGCACGGCGGCCTTCACGGCGATGGAGCTCGGCACTCTCGCCGAGCTCTTCCCCGGGCGCCTGCACGCCGGGATCGGGCACGGCATGCCGCACTGGATGCGCGGCCTCGGTGTCTGGCCGCAGAGTCCGCTCACGCTGCTCGAGGAGCAGTTCAACACGATCCGATCGCTGCTCTCGGGAGAGCGGACCAGCCGCACCGGACGCTACGTGCAGGTCGACGACCTCGTGCTCGAGTCGCCGCCCGTGGTCGTGCCGCCGCTTCTGGCGGGAGTCCGGGGGCCGAAGTCGTTGGCTCTCGCCGGCCGCATCGCCGACGGGGCTGTGCTGGCCGAACCGGTGACTCCGGAGTACCTCGCCCGCGCCCGCGAGCACATGGCGACGGCGGGACGCCTCGTCGCCTATTCGGTGGCGGCGGTCGACGACGAGGCCACCACCGCGCGGGACGCGGTGCGCCACGGGCTGGAGTGGATCGGTGAGCCCGACTGGGCGCCCCACATCGAACCGCTGCCGTTCGCGGAGGAGTTTGCCCGGCTGCGCGCGGCGAGCGCGGACCGCACCGCCTTCTCGCGCGGCATGCCCGATGAGTGGGTCGACCAACTGGCGGTCGTCGGCACGCCGGACGACGCCCGAACACGCATTGCCGAGTTGCATGCGGCCGGAGCATCGAGCGTCGTGCTGATCCCGTCGGGGCCCGACGCGACAGTGGCGATGACCGCGCTCGCCCGGGCGCTCTGACCTCGGCGCTCCCGGCCCGCAGAAACACGTTCGGCTCGCAGGATCCGAGGATCACTGCGAGCCGAACGGGTGTCCGAGAGCCGGAGATCAGGCGGACATGCGGGCCTGCAGGTTCTCGTCGAGGGTCGCGAGGAACTCCTCGGTCGTCTGCCAGCTCTGGTCGGGGCCGACGAGCAGAGCGAGGTCCTTCGTCATCTTGCCGGACTCGACCGTCGTGATGACCACGTCCTCGAGCGTCAGCGAGAAGTCGATGAGCTCCTGGTTGCCGTCGAGCTTGCCGCGGTGCGCGAGGCCGCGCGTCCAGGCGTAGATCGAAGCGATCGGGTTGGTCGAGGTGGGCTTGCCCGCCTGGTGCTGGCGGTAGTGGCGCGTCACGGTGCCGTGCGCCGCCTCCGCCTCGACGACGCTGCCGTCGGGTGTGGAGAGGACCGAGGTCATCAGGCCGAGCGAGCCGAAGCCCTGCGCGACGGTGTCGGACTGGACGTCGCCGTCGTAGTTCTTGCAGGCCCAGACGTACCCGCCCTCCCACTTCATCGCGGAGGCGACCATGTCGTCGATGAGGCGGTGCTCGTAGGTGAGGCCCGCGGCGTCGAAGCGCTCCTTGAACTCGGTCTCGAAGATCTCCTCGAAGATGTCCTTGAAGCGGCCGTCGTAGGCCTTGAGGATCGTGTTCTTGGTCGAGAGGTAGACCGGATAGTTGCGCGAGAGGCCGTAGTTGAGCGATGAGCGCGCGAAGTCGCGAATCGACGCATCCTGGTTGTACTGGACCTGCGCGATGCCGTCGTCGGGTGCCTTGTAGACCTCGAACCTCATCGGCTCGGAGCCGTCCTCGGGGGTGAACTCGACAGTGAGCGTGCCCTTCCCCTTGAAGACGAAGTCGGTCGCGCGGTACTGGTCGCCGAACGCGTGACGACCGATGATGATCGGCTTGTTCCAGCCCGGCACGAGTCGGGGGATGTTCGAGATGATGATCGGCTCGCGGAAGATGACGCCGCCGAGGATGTTGCGGATCGTGCCGTTCGGCGACTTCCACATCTTCTTCAGGCCGAACTCCTCGACGCGGGCCTCGTCGGGCGTGATCGTCGCGCACTTGACACCGACGCCGTGCTTCTGGATGGCGTGCGCCGCGTCGATCGTGACCTGGTCGTCCGTCTCGTCGCGGTACTCGATGCCGAGGTCGTAGTACTCGAGGTTCACGTCGAGGTACGGGTGGATGAGGGTGTCCTTGATCTTCTGCCAGATGATCCGCGTCATCTCGTCGCCGTCGAGCTCGACGACCGTTCCCTCAACCTTGATCTTGGACATTGCTCTCCCATGGTGTCGATGACCCCGCACCTGTGCGGGACGGGCGGCTCTGCACCGCTCCGGATGGCCTCGACCCAGCCTACCCGAGCACTCAACTGTCTCGATGTCGAGAGACTTCACCGGGCCGTCCCCGGGGCGGCTCTGTGCCGCCCGGTGTCGGCCGCCAGGATGATTCCCGCCCGAGCATCGTGCCGGTAGATTGACGCCATGAGTGACCTCCGTCTGGAAGAGCTGTCCGCCTCGAACATCTCCGCCGTCAACGGGCTGAGCCTCAAACCCGGACAGGAGCAATTCATCGCGCCGGTGTCGTACTCTGCGGCCGCAGCGGTGATCGATCCGGGTGCCTCGTGGCAGCGCGCCGTGCTGGACGGCGACGAGCTCGTCGGCTTCATCCACGCGCACTTCGACCCGGAGGCGGCCGAGGAGTTCCGCAGCTGCATCTGGCGCATCAACATCGACGCCGCGAAGCAGGGCCGCGGAGTCGGCACCTTCGCCGTGCGCGCGACCGCAGACGAGGCGCGCGCTCGCGGCTTCGACACCCTCACCGTGGTCTGGGAGTCGGGCGAAGACGGGCCCGAGCAGTTCTTCCGCTGGATCGGCTTCGAGGTCGTCGGCGAGACGCAATACGGCGAGAACATCGGGGCGCTGAGGCTCTGACCGCTCAGCCTCCGGGTACGCGCGCTCCTGCTCTCGACGTCGCGAGAGACGAGCCGGGGCCGCTCGACTTCGTCTCCGCCGTCTTGGACGTGGTCGGGTCGATCCCGGTCGGACACGTGATGGCCTACGGCGACGTCGCGGCGATGCTCGGCACTCGAGCGGCCAGAGCGGTGGGCACGGTGATGGCGCGCTACGGTGCGGAGGTCGCATGGTGGCGCGTGGTGCGCTCCGGCGGGGCGCCTCCGGTCGGTCACGAGGAGCGAGCCCGGGTCGAGTACGAGCGGGAGGGGACGCCGCTCGTCGTCACTCCGAACGGCTACCGCGTCGACGTGCGTGCCGCCCTCTGGCGGCCCTGACCGCGGGGGCGTCCGCGGGGGCGACCCGATCTGCGGGGCGCACACGGTCCTCCGGCTCGGGGACGCGACGCGGAGGCGGATGGCGCCGCAGTCAGACCAGCGAGTCGCGCCAGGCCGCGTGCAGGGTGGCGAAGCGGCCCTCGCCGGCGATCAGCGCCTCCGGGGTGCCGTCCTCGACGATGCGGCCGTGCTCCATCACCAGCACGCGGTCGGCGATGGCGACCGTCGACAGGCGGTGGGCGATGATCACCGCCGTGCGGTCGGCCAGGAGCGTCTGGAGGCCCTGCTGTACCAGCCTCTCGCTCGGGATGTCGAGCGACGAGGTCGCCTCGTCGAGGATGAGCACCGCCGGATCCGCCAGGAACGCGCGGGCGAAGGAGATCAGTTGCCGCTGGCCGGCCGACACGCGGCCGCCCCGCTTGTTCACGTCGGTGTCGTAGCCGTCGGGCAGCGCCTCGATGAACTCGTGCGCGCCCACGGCCTGGGCCGCCCGAACGATCTCGTCGTAGGAGGCGGTGGGCCGGCCGATCGCGATGTTATCGGCGACGGATCCCGAGAACAGGTACGCCTCCTGCGTCACCATCACGATCGCGCGGCGCAGATCCTTCGGGTGCAGCTGCCGCAGATCGACGCCGTCGAGGGTGACGACTCCGCCGCTCGGGTCGTAGAAGCGCGAGATGAGCTTGGCGAGAGTCGTCTTGCCCGCGCCGGTCGAGCCGACGAGCGCGATGGTCTGCCCGGCAGGGATGTCGAGGTCGAACCGCGGCAACACCTCCCGATCGGTGGCGTACGCGAAGCGGACGCCCTCGAAGCCGAGCCGCCCGCGCGCCTGCCGCAGGTCGATCGGCCGCGTCGGATCCGGGACGCTCGGCTCCTCGGCCAGCACGCCCGAGATCTTCTCGAGCGCAGCGGCCGCCGACTGATAGGAGTTGTAGAACATCGCCATCTCTTCGACCGGGTCGAAGAAACGCCTGGTGTAGAGCAGGACCGCCAGCAGCGCGCCGATCTCGAGCCCTCCGTCGAGCACGCGGACGCCGCCGATGAACAGCACAGCGGCGACAGTCACGTTGCCGATCAGCACCAGTCCGGGATCGAAGGTGCCGAAGACTCCGAAGACCCGCTTGTAGGCGAGCCGGTACTGCTCGACGACCGCGCCGAAGACCGTCTCGTTGCGCTTCTGCGTACGGAACGTCTGCACGGCGCGGATCCCCGTCATCGACTCCACGAACTGCACGATGAGCCGGGACGAGGCGACGCGGGTGCCGCGGAACAGCGCCTGCGACCGCTTCTGGAACCACCGGGTGAGGAGCGCGAGCGGCACCAGGGAGCAGGCGAGGACGAGGCCGCTGACCCCGTCCAGCGAGACGAGCGCGATCGCCACGAAACCCATGTAGAGCGCGCCCTGCACGAGCTGGTTGATCCCGGAGTCGAGCAGCTCGCGGATCGAATCGAGGTCGCTCGTCTGTCGCGAGATGATCCGTCCGGAGGTGTAGCTCTCGTGGAACTCGAGGCTCAGCTTCTGGGTATGCAGGAAGACGCGCTTACGCAGGTCGATCAGGATCGCCTGGCTGACGCGCGCCGAGAGCACGGTGTACCAGGCGACGAGCACAGCGCCGACGACGCCCGTGAGCAGGTAGGCGCCCACCGTCAGGGCGAGCGGAGTGCCGTCACCGCGCAGCACCGCAGGCAGGCCATTGTCGATGCCTGCCGCGATGAGCGCCGGCCCGGCGACCTGCGCCGCCGTCGCGACGACAACCACGACCGCGGTGAGCATCAGCCGCAGCCGGAGCGGGCGCAGCAGCGAGCCGAGGAGCCGGAGCGAGCGGCGGCGCAGCGCGGACGACTCCGCTCTGCTGAGGTCGTCGCGCTCCTCGGTCGTGCCGAGCGTGCTCATGATCGTGCCTCATGATCGCTGGCCGGCCGCGAGCCGATGCGCACGACGCCGACCGGGCGGGTCAGCTCGTCCTCCTCGAGGCTCGAGATGACGAAGCGGTAATGCGGGCTGTTCGCGAGGAGTTCGCTGTGGGTGCCGACAGCGGTGACGCGCCCCTCCTCGAGGAGCGCCACGCGATCGGCCAGCGCCACCGTCGAGGGGCGGTGGGCGACGATAATCGCGGTGGTGTCGCCGAGGACGCGCCGCAGGCCCGCCTCGACGCGCGCCTCCGTGTCGACGTCGAGGGCGGAGAGCGGATCGTCGAGCACGAGCACCGACGGACGCGCGGCGATGGCGCGGGCGAGGGCGAGGCGCTGGCGCTGTCCTCCGGAGAGGCTCATCCCCTCCTCCCCTACCAGGGTGTCGAGGCCGTCGGGGAGGCGGTGCACGAAGCCGGCCTGCGCGATGTCCAGCGCCTCGAGCAGTTCCTCCTCGGTCGCGTCCGGACGGCCGAGCAGAACGTTCTCGCGCACGGAGGTGGAGAACAGCGTCGCATCCTCGAACGCCATGCCGATGTGCGAGCGCAGCTCGTCGCGGCGGAGGCGGCGGATGTCGACGCCGTCGAGCTCGATCACCCCGCCGGTGACGTCGTAGAGGCGCGGGAGGAGGGCGGTGAACGTCGTCTTGCCGGAGCCGGTGATGCCCACGAGCGCCATCGTCTCTCCCGGCTCGACCTCGAGATCGACGCCGTCGAGCAGGTCGCGGGCGCTCTCGGGGGCGTCCTGGTAGCGGAAGTGCACGTCGCGGAAGCGGACACGCCCGCGCGGCTGTGCGATCGTCTCCGGCTGCTCCGGATCGGTGATCGTGTTCCGGCTGTCCATGACTTCGAAGTAGCGGTCGACGGCCGTGCGGGTGTCGAAGGTCATCGACAGGAGGAAGCCGATCGACTCGACCGGCCAGCGCAGCACGGTCGCGGTGGCGAAGAAGGCGAAGAGCTCGCCGACGCTGAGCTGCCCGGCCGCCGCGAGCCAGACCCCGCCGAGGAGGCAGAGCGCGAAGGCGACGTCGGGCACGAGCAGCAGCACCAGCCAGATCCCGGCGATGGCGCGGGCCTTATCGAGCTCAGTGCCGCGCAGCTTCTCGGCCTGCCCGGTGAAGTTCTCGAGCGCATGCTGGTGCCGGCCGAACGCCTTCAGTACCCGGATGCCGTGCACCGACTGCTCGACGGTCGTGGCGAGGTCACCGGCCTGGTCCTGGCTCCGCCGCGCAATGCTCGAGTAGCGCTTCTCGAAGGCGAACCCGTAGATCCAGACGGGGACCGAGCAGACGACGAAGAGGAGGCCGAGGATCGGATTCCACGAGACGAGGACGCCGAATCCGACGACGATCGTCAGCGCGTTGACGACCAGCAGCACGAAACCGAAGGCGATCCAGCGCCGGATGAGGCTGAGATCGCTCATCGCGCGGGACAGCAGCTGCCCGCTCTGCCAGCGGTCGTGGAACGAGACCGGGAGGTCCTGCAGCTGACGGTAGAGCGCCGAGCGCATCCGCGCCTCGATGCGCGTGCTGGGGGTGAGCACCATCCGCCGCCGCAGCGCGATCGCCCCGGCCTCGACGATCCCGAGCACCAGCACGACCGCGACCGGCCCGATCAGCGGGGCGAGGTCGCCGGAGCCCGCGGCCGTCGCGCCGTCGCCCAGCGGTCCGTCGACCAGCCGCTGCAACACGATCGGGATCGCGAGCGAGACCAGACTCGCCACGAGCGCGATCGCGATGCCCCCGGCCAGCCGCGGCACGGCGTCACCGACGAAGGGGACGAGGCGCCGCAGCGAGCGGGCCGTGCTGGGACGCTTCTGGGCGGGAGTGCCTGCGGACGGGCGGGCGGGTGCGGACACGGTGCAGCGCTTTCAGGACGGAACGGAGCCTCCCCACGGGCAGCGGGTGGAGGGCGGGAGCGCCGCCGGGCCGATCGGCCGAGGGCAGCCTTAGAGGCTATACCGCCGCGCCGCAGCGCGTCCAGAGGGACGTCAGCGCACCCGCACCGAGAGACAGGTGACGCAGCCCTCCAACTTCTCGAACTCCGAGATGTCCACGGTGAGAACGCGGTACCCCAGGCTCCGCAGCAGCTCTGCGCTCCGCGGCGCGGAGGCGGCCATCAGCAGGGTGTCGGGGTCGAGGACGACGACATGGGCACCCGGCTCCTCGGGCATCGGCAGGAAGGAGGGGAACAGTCGCGGCTCGTCGACGACCGGCTCCCAGCCGATGACGGTGCCGTCGGGCAGAGCTGTCACGGCGCTCTTGAGGTGCAGGACTCTCGTCAGCGGCACGGCGACGACGGTGAGACCGAGCGGGCGGAGGATCGAGCGCAGCTGCTCGACTCCTGCGGCGTTGGTGCGGCCGCCGCGTCCGACGTAGACCGTCGCGCCGACCTTGAGTACGTCGCCGCCGTCGAGGGTGCCCGGTTCCTCGATCCGGTGCACCGTGAGATCCAGGGCGCGGACCGCCTCCTCGGCTCCGTCGAGCTCGCCCCGGCGGGACTCGGCTCCCGAGCGGGCGAGCACAGCGTGCTCGCCGAAGACGACGACGGCGTCCTCGACGAACACGGAGTCGGCCATCGCCGGCGCCGCCGGCGCCTCGACGGTCTCCCAGCCCGCGCGCTCGAGCAGGTCGCGTACGCCTCCCACTGCTGCTGAGCGCGGGCCTGGTCGACGGGCACGCGCTCGAGGTGGGTGAGCTCTCCGACCGAGAGGTCCGCCGCGGGGGCGCGGACGAGGGCGATGCGTCGCGCGGTCGGAGCGATCGGTCCGGTCGGCGCGGAGAAGCGCCTCCAGACCCGGTGGCCGACGGTCGCGGCCGAGACAGTGAAGGCGAGGAGGAGGACGAGGTTGAGTCCGCCGAAAGTCGCGAAGATCGACGCCCACACCTCCCCGGTGATGGCGCTCCCGGTGGCGCTGGCCTGCACGAGCGTGCCGAAGACGGCTCCGATCGCGCCCGCGACCAGACCCGCGAGCGCGGCAATCCACACGCGGCCGAGGAGGCCGGCGACGGCGAGCGCGAACACCACTACCAGGCCGAGCACGCTCGAGAGCAGGAAGTAGGCGTTCACCTGCGGGATCGACGTGGGCTGGAGCTGATTGCCGATGAAGAACGCGAGGAGATTCGCCAGGTGCGCGACGAACGCCGTGGCGGCAGCGGCGGCGAGCGCGACGAGGAGACGGCGGCCGAGACCCGGCGCGCGCTGCTGCGCGAGGGCGGCAGGGCGGGAAGCGGTCGCGGAGTCCGGAATGGGGTCTGGGGTGGAGTCGGAAGGCACCCGGCGACCCTACGCGCTCACGCCTCCCGCCCGGCTGTCGGAGGCCTTGCAGCGGCCTGAGAGCCGTCCGCTCTGTGCGCCCGCCGCACGCCGCCGCGCCCACTCCTCAGACATCGCGGTACTCGAGCGCGACGACCGCAGCTCGAGTCTCGACCGGAACCACCGCGGGAGCCGCTCCCCGGGCGAGGCCGGCGGTGACGCCCGGCGCACCGCGCTCAGTGGAAGAAGTGCCGCTCCCCCGTGGTGTACATCGTGATCCCCGCGCGCACGGCCGCCTCGACGACCTCCGCGTCGCGCACCGACCCCCCGGGCTGGACGACCGCCGTGACGCCCGCCGCCAGGAGCACCTCGAGGCCGTCGGCGAACGGGAAGAAGGCGTCGGAGGCGGCGACGGACCCGGATGCACGCTCGCCGGCGCGGGTGACAGCGAGGTGGCAGGAGTCGACGCGGTTCACCTGGCCCATGCCGACCCCGACCGAGGCACCGCCCTTGGCCAGCAGGATCGCGTTCGACTTGACCGCGCGGCAGGCCTTCCACGCGAACTCGAGGTCGAGGAGCGTCTCGGCGTCGGCAGCGTCGCCGGCGACGAGCTGCCAATCGGAGCTCACCTCGCCCGGGCCGCCGGTGAAGCGGTCCGGCTCCTGCAGCAGAACGCCTCCCGAGATCTGTTTGAACTCGCGTTCGACGGGCGCGAAGAAGTCGGGCAGCTGCAGCAGCCGCAGGTTCTTCTTGGTCTTCAGCACCTCGAGCGCCTCGGGTTCGAAGCCGGGCGCGACCAGCACCTCGGTGAAGATCTCCTTGACCGTCTCAGCCATGGCGAGGGTCACGGGCCGGTTCGCGGCGATGACGCCTCCGAACGCCGACACCGGGTCGCACTCGTGGGCGCGGCGGTGGGCGGAGGCGATCGGGTCGATGGCCTTGGCGCTCGCGATGGCGATGCCGCAGGGGTTCGCGTGCTTGATGATCGCGACGGCGGGGAGCACGAAGTCGTAGGCGGCGCGGACGGCCGCGTCGGCGTCGACGTAGTTGTTGTACGACATCTCCTTGCCGTGCAGCTGCGTCGCCTGCGCGATGCCGGTGCCGTCCGGAGACACGTAGAGCGCGGCCTTCTGGTGCGAGTTCTCGCCGTAGCGCAGGACCTGCTGCAGGGTGCCGCGGATCTCGATGGAGCCCTCGACGCCCTCGGCTGCCTCCTGCCCGGCGAACCACGAGGCGACGGCGGAGTCGTAGGCCGCGGTGTGCGCGAAGGCGCGCGCCGCCAGGGTGCGGCGGGCGGCGAGGGTCGTGCCGCCGGCGGCGAGCGCCGAGACGACTCCGGAGTAGTCGACCGGGTCGACCACGACCGCCACGTTCGCGTGGTTCTTCGCGGAGGCGCGCACCAGAGCCGGCCCGCCGATGTCGATGTTCTCGACGACCGTCGCCGCGTCGGCGCCGCCCGCGACCGTCTCACGGAACGGGTAGAGATTGACCACGACCAGCTCGAAGGCGGCGATGTCGAGCCGCTCCAGCTGCTCGCGGTGCGAGGAGAGGCGGAGATCGGCGAGGATACCCGCGTGCACGGCCGGGTGCAGCGTCTTCACGCGGCCGTCGAGCGACTCCGGGAACCCGGTGACGGTCGAGACGTCGGTGACCTCGTGGCCGGCGTCGCGGAGGGCAGCCGCGGTGGAGCCGGTCGAGACCAGCTCGATCCCGGCCGCGGCGAGCGCCGCTCCGAGCTCGAGCAGGTCGGTCTTGTCGCTGACCGAGATCAGCGCCCGGCGGACGGGGACCAGGTCGCGGTCGTCGTAGCTGCTGGGGTCGTGGGCGGTGATGCTCATGCGCGGGCGAGCTCCTCGAGGTCGACGGTTCCGTGGGCGATGTCGAGCACCGTCTGCACCAGCAGGCGTCGCTCGATGGTCTTGATGCGCTCGTGCAGAGCGGCCTCGCTCTCGCCGGGGAACACGGCGAGGCTCTCCTGCGCGATGATCGGGCCGGTGTCGACTCCGGTGTCGATGACGTGCACGGTGACGCCGGTCTCGGTGGCGCCTGCGGCGAGGGCGTCGCGCACGGCGTGAGCACCGGGGTACAGAGGCAGCAGCGCGGGGTGGGTGTTGATCATCCGCGGGCTGAGCGCGTCGACGACGACGGGAGGCAGGATCCGCATGAAGCCGGCGCAGACGACGAGGTCGGGCTGCCACTCCCGGATGCGCTCGAGCAGGGCGGCGCCCCACTCGTCGCGGGAGCCGAAGTCGCGCGGCGGGACCGTGAAGGCCGGGACTCCGTGTTCCTCGGCGTGACGGAAGCCCTCGGCATCGGTGTCGCTGCCGACCGCGACGACACGGGCCGGGAAGCCCTCGTCGCCGGTGGCGTCCAGCAGAGCGCGGAGGTTCGATCCGCCGCCGGAGAGGAGCACGACCAACTTCAGCACTGCGCAAGTCTAGAGGAGGCCCCTGCTCGGGTCAGCCGCGCCCGCTCCGCCCGGCCGCGAGACCCAGCCCGGCTGCGAGCGCGAGCTCAAGGGCCGCGACGGCTCCGACCGCCCACGGGTCGGGACCGATTTGCACGAGGCGCCCCGGCCCCGCCGCTCCGCCCGAGAACCAGGCGAGCAGGCCCAGGAGCAGGCCGCCGACCACGCCGATCCCGCCCGCCGCGGCCGCACCCCAGCGCAGCAGCGAGCGCCCGTCGAGTGCGTCCATCACGCTTGAGCGCAGTCGCCAACCGGCGACGAAGCCCGCCAGCAGAGGCACCAGCAGCCCGAGGAATCCGAAGGCGGAGCTCCCCTGAGGAAGCGCGGCGAGGACCGGGATCGACGGGATCGGTCCGAGGAGCGTGCCAGCCGCGCTGACGGAGGAGCCTGTGCCGAGTGCGAAACCCGGGCCGATCAGCCAGCTCGCCGCCCAGATCACGAGGTTCGGGAGGAACGCCAGCTGCCCCAGCGTCACCACGAGGCCGCCGAGCGCCTCGGCCCCCAGGCTCTCGTAGAGGGCGACGACCGAGCTGTAGTCGAGGATCAGCAGGACAGCGACGAGCAGCGCCGCGGAGCCGACGACCCCGGCTGCGGCCAGAGCACCTCCACGCAGCGAGACGACCAGGAGACCGGGAACCGGCTCGGGGAGGCGGTGGAGGGTCTCACCCGCGAGGTCGCCGAGGCGATCGGGCTCGCCGCTACGCGCCGAGTGCAGTGCGGCGCCGATCAGCACGCCGAGCGCGAAGACGAGCGGGGGCAGCAGGATCCCCTGCACCGGGTCGATGCTCGCCGAGGCATCGGCCGCGCCGAGCGTGACGAGCAGCGAAACGAGGAGGTACGTGCCGATCGCGATGCCGACGCCGATCGCGCGGAACGGCGACTCCTGAGCACGCCGTCCGGTGCGCGCGCCAAGGAGCAGGGTGAGCAGCGAGAACGCCAGCGGCGCGATCGTCACCGCGAACCGCTCCGTTCCGCCGGGCAGCCCGAGCGCGAGGGCGGAGTCGGGGGCGAGGCCCGCCCGCAGATCGGCTCCGTGGCCAAGCAGCCAGGAGTCGGCGGCGACCCGCCAGAACACGCCGAAGTCGATCGTCGTGTCGTACTGCACGGCCCAGAGGAGGGCCAGCGGGACGAGGGGGATCGCGAGACCGATCAGCGCCGACAGCGCGGCATCGAAGGCGGCGAGGAGGGCGACGGTGATCCGGTTCATGGGCCTGACGAGCCTAGCGGCGGCTCGCTCGGAGGCAGGCTAGGGGCGCGCCGCAGGAGATCCCGGGCACGGATCCGGTGCGGCTCACGTAGCGGGCGTCCAGCCCAGTCGCGGAGCGATGCTCTCGGCGACGGCGCGGAGGATTCGCCGATGCGACTCCACGCCACCCACCGCCGGCAGCGTGATCGTGAGCGAATCCGCCGCGGCGAGGGCCGGGTCGGCCGCGAGCGAGGCGACGATCTGCTCGGGAGTACCGATGTGCAGCGGGCTGAAGCGCATCGGCGCCGTGATGATCGAGCGGTCGGCGGTGCGGGGGCGGCCGTCGTCGTCCATCCGGGCGAGGTAGCCCTCGATGAAGGGGCGGTGCGCCTCCTCGTCGGCCGAGTCGAGCAGGGGCAGCACGATGCGGCCGGCGGTGACCCGCGAGGCGCGGTCGGGATGCGCTGCGGCGAACGCCTCGCGGTAGGCGCGGATCTGCACGGCCTGCTGCTCGGCGAACGGCAGACCGGTCTCCTCCGTGTTGAGCGTCGACACCTGGAGGTGCAGCCCCTGCTCGCCGGCGCGCACCGCGGAGGTGACCGTGCCCGCTCCGTACCAGAGTCGGTCGGCCAGACCCGGCGCATGGGGCTGCTGCACGAGCGGCGCGCCGACCGGGACTGACATCAGTGCGGACTCGGCGATGCCGAGGGTCGCGCCCGAGAGCGCCTCGCGGAGGCGGACGATGCGCTCCTGCGCCTCCGCACGGAAGTCGCGCTCGGCCTGGCCGAAGACACCGTCGAAGACCGAGGCGAGGTGCGCGAAGCCGCTGCTCACGCCGAGCTCCAGACGTCCGCCCGAGAGCAGGTCGACCGTCGCCGCGTCCTCCGCCAGCCGCACGGGCGACTCGTAGCGAGCGCCGATCACGGCTGTGCCCAGGCGGAGGCGGCGGGTGCGCTGGGAGGCGGCGGCGAAGAAGGTCATCGGAGACGCGAGGTAGCGCTCGAAGTGCCGCACCCTCACCCAGCCGGTGTCGTAGCCGAGCTCCTCGGCGAGCTTGAGGAGGGCGAGCCCGTCCTCGAGGCTGCGCGCCGCGTCGCCCGGCAGCTCGGGACCCTCCGGGTACGGGACGAAGGTCAGCAGGTCGAGTCCGAGGCGGCGGGTCACGGCACGACGCTACTCCGCCCGGGCCCGCCACCACGACCGAACGGACGGTGCGGCCCGCCTCAGCAGGTGGCACCGTCCGTTCCGACGGTCTCGCGAGGAGGCGTGCGGGCTAGAGCGCCGCGTACACCTCGCGGAGCAGGTCGGCCGTCTCGGACGGCGTCTTGCCGACCTTCACGCCCGCGGCCTCAAGGGCCTCCTTCTTGGCCTGCGCGGTCCCGGCCGAGCCGGAGACGATCGCGCCGGCGTGGCCCATCGTCTTGCCCTCGGGAGCGGTGAAGCCCGCGACGTAGCCGACGACGGGCTTAGTGACGTTCGCCTTGATGAAGTCGGCCGCGCGCTCCTCGGCGTCGCCGCCGATCTCGCCGATCATCACGATCGCCTTGGTCTCGGGGTCGGCCTCGAACGCGGCGAGCGCATCGATGTGCGTCGTGCCGATGATCGGGTCTCCGCCGATGCCGATGGCGGTCGAGAAGCCCAGGTCGCGCAGCTCGTACATCATCTGGTAGGTCAGGGTTCCCGACTTCGAGACGAGGCCGATCGGGCCCTTGCCGGTGATCGTCGCGGGGGTGATGCCCACGAGCGACTCGCCCGGCGTGATGATGCCGGGGCAGTTCGGGCCGATGATCCGGGTCTTGTTCCCCTTCTCCTGCGCGTACGCCCAGAACTCGGCCGAGTCCTGCACCGGGATGCCCTCGGTGATGACGACGAGGAGGCCGATCTCGGCGTCGATCGCCTCGATGACGGCGTCCTTCGAGAAGGCGGGCGGCACGAACGCGATGGAGACGTCGGCGCCGGTGGCCGCCATCGCCTCCTTCACCGTGCCGAAGACGGGGAGCTCGACATCGCCGTGGGTGACGGTCGTGCCGGCCTTGCGCGCATTGACGCCGCCGACGACGTTCGTGCCGGCCTTGAGCATCAGCGCGGTGTGCTTGGTGCCCTCGCCGCCGGTGATGCCCTGGACGATGACCTTGGAGTCCTTGGTGAGGAAGATCGACATGCTTGTTCTCTGATTCCTTGAGTCGTCGGGTCCGTTACGCGGCGGCGAGTTCGGCGGCCTTGTCGGCGCCCTCGTCCATGGTCGCGGCGAGCGTGATGAGCGGGTTGGCGGCGGCCTGGAGGATCGCGCGGCCCTCCTCCACCTTGTTGCCGTCGAGGCGGACGACGAGCGGCTTGGTGGCCGTGTCTCCGAGGATCTCGAGCGCCTGGAGGATGCCGTTGGCGACCGCGTCGCACGCGGTGATGCCGCCGAAGACGTTGACGAAGACGCTCTTGACCTGCTCGTCGCCGAGGATCACGTCGAGGCCGTTCGCCATCACCTGGGCGGAGGCCCCGCCGCCGATGTCGAGGAAGTTCGCCGGCTTCACGCCGCTGTGCTTCTCTCCGGCGTAGGCGACGACGTCGAGGGTCGACATGACCAGGCCGGCTCCGTTGCCGATGATGCCGACCTCGCCGTCGAGCTTGACGTAGTTGAGGTCGCTCGCCTTGGCCTTCGCCTCGAGCGGGTCGGCGGCGTCCTTGTCCTCGAGCGCGGCGTGCTCGGCGTGGCGGAAACCGGCGTTCTCGTCGAGCGAGACCTTGCCGTCGAGCGCGACGATGTCGCCCTCCTCGGTCAGGACGAGCGGGTTCACCTCGACGAGCGTGGCGTCCTCGCCGGTGTAGACGTCGTACAGCTTCACCAGGACCGGGGCGACCTTGGCGATCAGCTCCTCCGGGAACTTCGCCGCGCGGGCGATCTCCTCGGCCTTGGCCAGGCCGATGCCCTGGCCGGGGACCACCTCGACGCGCGCGAGGGCGTCGGGGCGCTCGACGGCGAGCTGCTCGATCTCCATGCCGCCCTCGTAGGAGGTGAGCGAGAGGTAGGAGCGGTTGGCCCGGTCGAGCAGCACCGAGAAGTAGAACTCGCGGTCGATGCGCGCACCGCCGGCGACCATCACGCGCTTCACGACGTGGCCCTTGATGTCGAGGCCGAGGATCGACTGTGCCGCGGCGAACGCGTCCTCCGGGGACTTCGCGACCTTGACGCCGCCGGCCTTGCCGCGGCCGCCGATCTTCACCTGCGCCTTGACCACGGTGACGCCGCCCAGCTTCTCAGCGGCGGCGCGCACCTCCTCGGGCGTATCGGCGACGATGCCCGGGAGCACGGGGACGCCGTACTTCTCGAACAGATCACGGGCCTGGTATTCGAAGAGATCCACGCTGCATTCCCATTCCGCGCCGAGCGCGCTTGCGTTCCGAGGTCGAGGTGGCCCGGACGACGCCGGAGTCTCGGCACTGCCCCTGGGCCGCGCCGAGTCTACTCCGGACCCGCACCGCGCTTCCCGTGCGCCGTTCCACGCCCGCGCCGAGCGCCGCCGCGTAGCGTGGACGGCATGCCCCTGGCTCCCGCTCCCGCTCCACGGCGCCCCGGCCCGATGTCTTCCGCGAGGGCGTGTTCCTGGTCGCCGGAGCCCGCGCGATCCTGCTCCAGATCGCGCATCCCGCGGTCGGCCAGGGCGTGGCCGACCACTCCGACTTCGTGCACCGAGCAGTCGCCCGGCTGCACGGCACCCTCTCGTACCTCTACGTTCTGAACTACGGCACGCCCGACGGCGTGCGCGCCGTCCGCCGTCGCGTCAACCGTGCCCACGCGCCGGTCCGCGGCCCCGGCTACACCGCCTTCGACCCGGAGCTGCAGCGCTGGGTCGCCGCGACGCTCGCGCAGTCGATGCTGCAGCTCTACGAGGGCGTGTTCGGCGTGCTGGGCGACGAGGAGGCGGACGAGATCGTGCGCCGCTCCGCCGTGATCGGCGCAGCGCTGCAGATGCCCGAGGAGCTCTGGCCCGATTCCCGCGCCGCGTTCGACACCTACTGGGAGGAGCAGTTGGGCCGCCTCGAGGTCACCCCGGCCGCGCGCCGGGTCGCCCGCGACCTCCTCGGCGCGAGCATCTCGGCCTGGTACCTGCGCCCGTTCGGCCCCTACCTCCGCCTGGTGACCGCCGGCCTGCTCCCCGCCGAGCTGCGCGCGCCGTTCGGGTTCCGCTGGGATGCACGGCAGGAGGCGCGGTTCGACCGGGCGCTCGCGCGCACCTTCGCGGTCTACCGCCTGTTGCCGGCCGGGGTGCGCACGGCGCCGAGCCGCTACTACCTGGCCCGAGTGCGCAGGGACGTTCAGAAGGCCGGCGTGACGGTCCAGCCCGCATAGGCCGCGAGTTCGAGGCCGAGCGCCTGCGCGGCTGCACGGGCCTCGTCCACTCCACGCTCGTCGCGCACATCGACAGTCACGGGAACGCTGTCGCCGAAGCCCGCGATCTCAACTCGCGCGCTCGTCGGACCGCTGTAGAGCGGAACGTGTGCGTGCGCGGTCCGCGCACCGACGACCCGCGAGCCGGTCGCCTCGGCGATGACCGCGAGGGCGAACGGAGCCGTCACCACAGCATCGGTGGAGAGGGTCGCCTCGCCGCTCATCCGCGCCTCCTCCTCACCCCGCCCCACGCTGTGCGGGAGAACGGCTCGTGCCACCGAACGCTGCCGACGAGCTGCTGCCGCCGGCCGATGCACCGACTGTAGAGGGACGAGCGCGCGGGCGCACCCCGTGCCGCGCTGATCATCCGGCGGGATCGCTCGACGAGGACCCTGGGCGGATCTACCGTGGAGCACCCGGCATCCGCCGCGGCGGTCACCGACGACTGGAGCCCCGATGAGCATCACCGAACCCCGTCCCACCGAGGCCACCGCCGCCCCGCTCGCCGCCGCTCCGAGCGTGGGCGGGCCCGGCTCGCTCTCGGTGGCGGCGATCCTCGCGGAGGCGCGCGCCGGACACCGACCACGATCGCCCTCCGGGTCGGTCAGCAGGCCATCGACTACGCAACCCTCTGGAGCCAGACCCGCGCCTACGCGGGCGCCTTGCGCGCCCAGGGCGTGGGGCCGGGTGACCGTATCGCCCTGCTCGTGCCCAATGTCCCCGACTTCCCCCGCGGCTACTTCGCGGTCCTCGCGCTCGGCGCCGTCGTCGTCCCCGTGCACGCCCTGCTCAAGCACGACGAGATCGCGTACGTGCTGCGCGACTCCGGGGCGTCGGCGTTGATCTGCGCCGCACCACTGCTCGCCGAGGGGGCGGCGGGCGCGGCCCTCGCCGGTGTCCCCGTCCTCAGCGTGATGGTGCCGGACGGTGCGGAGTCGACGCTCCCCCGGCTCGAGGACCTCGCCGCCGCCGCGGCTCCGATCGACGGCTACGTCCCGCGCGCCCCCTCGGACACGGCGACCATCCTGTACACCAGCGGCACGACAGGCCGGCCCAAGGGGGCGGAGGGGACACACTTCGCCATCGTGTCGCAGTCGGACGTGCTGCTGATGAACACCTTCGACCTGCACCGGGGCGATGTGCTCCTCGGGGCGCTGCCGCTGTTCCACACCTTCGGGCAGGTCTGCGCGATGAACACGGCGTTCCGGACTGCTGCGACGGTGGTGCTCGTCCCCCGGTTCGACGGCGACGCGGCCCTCGAGGCGATGATCGCGCACGGCTGCACGGTGTTCGAGGGCGTGCCCACGATGTACGTCGCCCTCCTCGAGGCGGCGACCCGACGCGACGACCGCCCGCCGCTGCGCTACGCCGTCTCCGGAGGCGCGGCCCTGCCTGTCGCCGTCATCGAGCGGTTCCGCGAGATGTTCGGCGTCGAGATCTATGAGGGATACGGCCTCACCGAGACCTCGCCGGTCGCGACGTTCAACCACGTCGGGATCCCTCCTCGCGCGGGCACGGTCGGCACGCCGATCTGGGGGGTCGAGGTCGAGGTGGCCCGGCCGGAGGTCAGTGACCGCGTCGAGCTGCTCCCCCGAGGCGAGCTCGGCGAGATCGTCGTGCGCGGCCACAACCTGATGAAGGGGTACTTCGGCAACCCGGCGGCGACGGCGGAGGCGGTGATCGACGGCTGGTTCCGCACCGGCGATCTCGGCACGAAGGACGAGGAGGACTACGTCCGCATCCTCGACCGCACGAAGGACATGATCATCCGCAACGGCTACAACGTCTATCCCCGCGAGGTCGAGGAAGTGCTGGTCGGGCATCCCGCCGTGCAGAACGCCGCCGTCTTTGGCGTGCCCGACGAGCGCCACGGGCAGGAGGTGGTGGCCGCGGTGATCCTCGCCCCCTCCTCGACCGCGACCGTCGAGGAGCTGATCGTCTACGCGAACGAGCGCCTCGCCGCGTTCAAGTTCCCGCGCCGCATCGAGTTCGTCGAGGCGTTCCCCCTGGGCCCGAGCGGCAAGGTCCTCAAGCGCGAGCTCGTCGCCCGCTACGCCGGCTGATCCCTCCCGCGGGGGCGTCCGCGACGACACCGGGGCGTCCAGCACCGGCGTCGCACGACGGGCGGCTCAGGAGAGCAGCGCCCACACCGCGGAGGCGAGGGCGGCGCCGACCGCTCCACCCGCGATCACCTGGGCGGGCGTGTGCGCGCCGAGGCGCACCCGCGACCACAGGGTCGCCAGCACGATCGGAACGGTGAGCAGGAGCGAGACCGGGCCGTAGGCGATCAGCACCGCGACCGCGCAGGTCGCCACGACCGCGGCGTGGCCGGAGAGCTTCCAGACGAGGTTCACGACTCCGACCATCGCGACCACGGCGACGGTCACCACACCGAAGATACTGACGGCGGCCGGAGCCCGAGCACCACGAGGAGCACGAGGCCGATGGCTATCGAGACGAGGGCGAGACCGATCGGCAGCGCGCGCTCCCGCCGATCGGGAACGTGATGGTCGCCGTGGATCCGCCCCTTGCGCATCAGCACGCGGATGACCAGGTAGGGCAGCACGCCCACGAAGAAGGCGGCGAGAGCGCCCCACGCCATCCCGAGCAGCGGCGGGTCGGCCACGCGCGCGCCGACCACGACCGGGACGACGATCGCAAGGACCGCCGGCGAGAACGCCTCCGTCGCGAGCCGCGCCGCCGCCGGACCGCCCGCCACTACAGCTTCTCGATCGGCGCGACCTTGATCAGCAGCTTCTTGGCGCCGACCTGCTCGAAGAGCACGTGCGCGACCCGCTTGCTGCCCTCGCCGGTCACCGCGTTCACGCGGCCCTCGCCGAAGTCGGTGTGCCGGATGCGGTCGCCCGCGATCAGCTCGAGGTCGCCGTTGTCGCGGACCATCCCGGTGATCCGGTTGGGGAACTCGCCCGTGGCCCTGGGAGCGGCGGCGAGCGCCTCCCGGAACTCGGCGTTCGAGCGCGAGCGCCCGAACCCGGGGCGCTGTGCGTTGAGCGCACGCGGCTGGGTGCCGCCCCGCGACGTCGCTGCGCCCGGCGACTGACGCCACTCGATCAGCTCGGCGGGTATCTCCTGGAGGAACCGGCTGGGCATCGCGACCGAGGTCTCGCCGTACTGCGCCCGGGTCATCGCGAGCGAGAGGTAGAGGCGCTTGCGGGCGCGGGTGATGCCCACATAGAACAGCCGCCGCTCCTCCGACGGCCCGCCGGGCTCGTTCGCCGAGATGCGGTGCGGGAGGAGGTCCTCCTCGATCCCGGTGAGGAACACGGCGTCGTACTCGAGGCCCTTGGCCGTGTGCAGTGTCATCAGCGAGACGGTGCCGGAGTCGTCCTCGAGGTCGTCGGCGGCGGCGACGAGCGAGACCTCGGTGAGGAAGTCGACGAGTCCGCCGTCCGGGTTGTTCCGCGTGAACTCCTTGGTCACGGCGATGAGCTCGTCCACGTTCTCGGCGCGCGCCTCGTCCTGCGGGTCTCGGCTGGCGCGGAGCATGTCGAGGTAACCGCTGCGCGTGAGCAGCGCCGTCAACACCTCGTGCACCTTCGCCTCACCTCCCTCGCGGGCCGGGTCGAGCATCAGCGCGCACTCGTCGAGGAGGGTCGCGAGGTCGACGATCGCCCGGGTCACCTTCGGCCCCATCCCCAGCGAGCCCGCGTTGCGCATCGCCTCGCGCAGCGTCACGGCGTTGGTGTCGGCGAACGACTGCAGCTGCGCCTCCGTTGCGGGGCCGATCCCGCGCTTGGGCGTGTTCATGATGCGGCGCAGCGCGAGCACGTCGGCCGGGTTCGCGACCGTGATCAGATAGGCCAGCGCATCCTTGATCTCGGCGCGCTCGTAGAACTTGGTACCGCCGAGGATCCGGTAGGGCACCGCGGAGCGGATGAAGATCTCTTCGAGCGCACGGGTCTGCGCATTGGTGCGGTAGAAGACCGCGATCTGGTCGTAGCCCGTCCCGGCGGCGTGCAGCCGCGCGATCTCGTCCACCACGAACTGCGCCTCGTCGTGCCCCGAGTAGCCCGTGTAGCCGACGATCTTCTCGCCGGCTCCGCTGGACGACCACAGGTTCTTCGCGCGCCGGTCGAAATTGTTCGAGATGACGGCGTTCGCCGCCGAGAGGATGTTCTGCGTGGAACGGTAGTTCTGTTCGAGCAGGATCACCCTGCAGCCGGGGAAGTCGCGCTCGAACTCGACGATGTTGCGGATGTCGGCGCCGCGGAACGCGTAGATCGACTGGTCGGAGTCGCCGACGACCGTGAGGGACGCGCCCGGGATCGAGCCGTCGGCGGTGACGGGACCACGGTAGGGCCGGTCGAACTGCGCCGCCTCGATCGTCGCCCGCGGCACCGGCCGCGTCAGCTCGTGGATCAGGGAGTACTGGGCATGGTTCGTGTCCTGGTACTCGTCGACGAGCACGTGCCGGAACCGCCGCTGGTACTTCGCCGCGACATGCGGGAAGGCCCGAAAGAGGTAGACGGTCTGCGCGATCAGATCGTCGAAATCGAACGCGTTCGCCCGCTCGAGCGCTCGTGAGTACGCGCGGAACACCTGGAGGAACATCTCCTCGTTCGGATCGCTCAGGTTGGCCGTCCGGGCATAGGAGTCGGCGTCGGCGAGCTCGTTCTTGAGCTTCGAGATCTTCGCGGAGGCGCTCGCGACGGTGATGCCGAGCGAGTCGGCCTCGAGCTCCTTCACGATCCGCTTGAGCAGCGCACGCTGATCGCCCGAGTCGTAGATGGTGAACGAGCCGGTCATCCCGAAGTTCTCGGCCTCGCGGCGCAGGATCCGCACGCAGGCGGAGTGGAAGGTCGAGATCCACATCCCCTCGGCGTTCTGCCCGACCAGCTTCTCGACGCGCTCGCGCATCTCGGCCGCCGCCTTGTTGGTGAAGGTGATCGCCAGGATCTGGCTCGGCCAGGCCTCGCGGTTGTCCAGGAGGCTCGCGATGCGCCGCGTGAGCACGCTCGTCTTGCCCGAGCCGGCGCCGGCCACGATGAGCAGCGCGTCTCCGCGGTACTCGACCGCCTCGCGCTGCTGCGGGTTGAGACCTGCGACGAGCTGCTCGTGCGCCGGGTCGGTGCGGAGGTCGTCGGCGGAGGCGCCGGGGGGACCGACGATGACCGGGGTGGCGCGGGAGTCGCTCGGATCGAAGAGGAAGCTCATGTCCCTCCGAGTGTAGATCGCACCTCCGACACCGGGCGCCGGGCTCAGGCTGCGCGCTGGAGCGGGGTCGACGCCGTCAGCGCCCCTCCCACGTCGAGCCCGCGCCAGGCGAGCGAGAAACCCAGGACGGAGAGGGTCGAGGTCGACACCGCGAGCAACTGCAGCAGCACGAAGGCGATGAGGTCCTTGGTGTCGTCCGGGTAGTACTGGATGCCCTGCACCGCCAGTGCGGCCAGCAGCGCCACGACGAGCAGCGAGCACCAGAGCAGGAACCGGCGGACGCTGCGCCGCGACGCAGTCCGCGGCGCACGTCCCACCTGGGCCCGCGTCGTCAACCAGGCGCAGGCGAGGGAGGCGGACGCCAGCGCAACGAGATCCGCACCGAGAACATCGCTCACGCGGTGCCACGAGGCGGCCATCGTCAGGTTGCCGACGAGCACCACGATCGCGCCGCCGAGCGCGAGCACCACCGTGCGGGCACGACCGGGGACCACGATGGCCAGGGCGAAGACCACCGAGACGGCCGCTGCCGTGTGCCCGCTCGGGAAGCTGCCGCCGATGTACTGCGAATCGGCGTCGATGAGGGCGGGCCGGTCGAGGACCACGTTCTTGAGGAACTGGGTGACGGCGGCCGTGGCGACGATCGAGGCGACGGAGGCGACGGCGAGCGCCGGGCGCCTCCGGATCAGCGCGATCGCCGCGACCAGCAGCGCCCCGACGATCATCGAGGTCGGAGTGACGTCGGCGAGCGCACCGGCAGCGACGCCGGTCGCACGGCCGAAGATCAGATCGGCGCCGCGCAGCCCGGAGTTCTCGACACCTTGACCCTGCGGCGTGAGGACGGCGAGTCCGTAGACGGCGCCCAGCCCGAGGACGGCGAGGACCGCGGCGGTGATCCAGCGGCGGGTGATGCGGACGCGAGTGGTCACGGGTCGACCTCCTCTCGGGTGGCGGTGGGCGGACGACGCCGTGCGGGGCTGACGCGGCCGTGCGGGGACACAGCGGTGTGGAGTCCCGATGATGCCAGCGGAGCCTTCGGACCGCCTGTCCACGCGCCGGGCGGCCGCCGGACGTGCGCCCGCGCGGCTCAGCCGCCCGACCGACCCTCCGCCACGGCCCGCGCCTCGAGGGCGAGATCCGGCTGATCGGCGAACACGCCGTCGACTCCGGTGCCCAGGATCGCCGCGAACTCGTCCTGCCAGGCGCCGTACGCCGCCGGATCCTTCCCGCGGCGGTGGGCCTTCCCGAGGAAGCGGTTCTCGGCGCGGAGCGTCCAGCAGTAGACCTCGAGGCCGACGGCGTGCGCGTCGGCGACCAGCGGGCTCACCCCTGCGGCGCGATCGCCCGTGTCGTGGGAGAGGAGCATGCTCCGGTCGACGCTGATCCCGTCGACCGCGCCCGCGAGGTTGCGCAGACCGGAAGCGGTGGCGAACGCCGTGAACGGAGTCGCGTACTCGCCGTGCGCCGCGACCAGATCCGGCGGCGCTCCCCGCGACTCGAGGAGGAAGACCCGCCGCGCCCCGACTCCCCTCACTGCCAGCCGCTCGAGGACCGTCTTCTCGAAGCTCTCGATCGTGAGGCGCGGGTCGCGCGGGCCCCAGCCGGCGGCGGACAGCTCGTGGCGCAGCAGGACGTCGAGCGGGAGCCCGATCGCCGCGAAGTACGTCGCGTGCTTGATCTCGGCGACGAGCCCGGGAGGCGCCTCCGGGGCGTCCTCCGCCGCCCGGTCGAGCAGCGCCAGCAGCTCGCTGAACCGCAACAGCGGGAACTGGCCGTCGAAGGTGGCGCTGGAGGTGCGCACCGCCGGGAGGCGCTCACGGGCGCGCAGGACGGAGAGCTCGTCCCAGGTGAAGTCCTCGGTGAACCAGCCGGTGATCTCCCGGCCGTCGATCCGCTTCGTCGTGCGCCGCTGGGCGAACTCCGGGCGGCGCTCCACGTCGGTGGTCCCCGAGATCTCGTTCTCGTGCCGCAGCACCAGGACGCCGTCTCGGGTCGCGACGAGGTCGGGCTCGACCGCGTCGGCGCCCAGGGCGATCGCGAGCTCGTAGGCGGAGCGCGTGTGCTCGGGGCGGTACCCGCTCGCTCCGCGGTGGGCGAAGACGAGCGGAGAGGGGCGCGCAACCATGCCGCGATCCTACGGGCGGCCCGGACTCGCGGCCGAGTCGAGGTCCGCTCGAAGAGAACAGCCAGACTCTGAGAGGCGCTCTCAGATAAGGTGGTGTCCATCGTCGCGGTACCCTCGGGCTTCCGCGGCGCATCCCCCGCCCACAGCGACTCAGATCCGCGAGTTCCCTCGGAGACCAGCGCACCTGAGAGAAGAGGAACCATGGCTAGCAACAATCCGGCGTTCGGCGCCCGGAGTTCAGCAACCGCGGCTACGCCGGCCGCGTGCAGGATCTCCCGGACGTCTCACCCGACACGCTCGACCAGATGTACAACCGTCCGGCCGCCAGCTCGGTCGAGACCGATCGGATGACCGTCGAGGACACTCTCGCGAAGACGGCCCTCGCCTTCGTCGTGCTCCTCGCGGGTGCGGCCGTGGGCTGGTTCGTGCCGCAGCTCATGCTGCCGGCCGTCCTCGTCGCACTGGTGCTGGGCATCGTCAACGCCTTCAAGAAGATCCCGTCGCCCGCCCTGATCCTCGGCTACGCCGCGACACAGGGCATCGGAGTCGGCGCGATCTCGCGCTTCTTCGAGAGCGCCTACGCCGGAGCGGTCGTCCAGGCCCTCCTGGCGACGGTCATCGTGATCGGCGTCACCCTGGCGCTGTTCATGAACGGCAAGATCCGCACCTCGCCGAAGCTGAACAAGATCTTCTTCATCGGCATGATCAGCTACGCGGTCTTCTCGCTCGTGAACCTGGGCCTGGGCCTGTTCGGCGTCGGCGGAGGCTTCGGTCTGCGGACCGGCTTCCTCGGCATCGTGATCGGCCTCATCGCCATCGCTCTCGCCACCTACTCGCTCGTGATGGACTTCGAGTTCATCCAGCAGGGCGTCCGCAACCGCGCCCCGCGCATCTACGGCTGGACCGGCGCCTACGGCGTCCTGGTCACCGTCGTGTGGATGTACCTCGAGCTCCTGCGCCTCGTCGCGATCTTCCGCGAGTAGCCGCACCGTGAACGACGACGGGCGCTCGACCTCAGGGTCGGGCGCCCGTCGTCGTTGCTGGCCTGCTCGCGTCGGGGCTGGCACGATGGAGCGATGGCCATCGTCCGCGACTCCCGCATCGTCGGCCTCGACGTCGCCCGCGGGATCGCGGTGCTGGGGATGTTCGCCGCCCACCTCGCGCCGGTGGAGCGCGAGATGGTCTGGAACGGTCGCAGCTCGGTGCTCTTCGCGGTGCTCGCCGGAGTGTCGATCGGGCTGATCACGGGCGGCGCCGGCCGCTCGACCCGACCGTGGCGCGACACGGCGTCGATCCTCCTCCGGGGGCTCTACCTCCTCGCGATAGGCGTCGCGCTGACGCTGCTCGGCACGCCGATCGCGGTGATCCTGCCGCACTACGGGCTGATGTTCGCGGTGGCGGCGCTTCTGCTGTTCCTGCCGCGCGCCGTGCTCGCCGCCCTGGTCGTGCTCGTCGCGATCGCGGGCCCGATCGTCGTCGACGAGATCGCGACGGCCGGAGACTCCTGGCTGTCGACGCTGACGCCCGGGGAGGCGCTGCTCGCCGCTCAACCGCTCACCTGGCTGACTCAGTACTACCCCGTGCCGTCGTGGCTCGCCTACGTGACGCTCGGCATCCTGATCGCGCGCTGCGACCTGCGGTCGGCGACCACCCAGCGCTGGGTGGTGGTCGGCGGAGCCGTGGCCGCCGCAGTCGGCTACGGCGGGGGTCTGCTGCTCGGAGGTCCCGAAACGGTCGAGGCGCATGCGAGCACGACCGCCGAGCTGCTCGGCGCGGGCGGTGTCGCAGCGGTCGTGCTCGGCTCGCTGACCGCGCTCGCCGAGCGCCTGCCGCTGCTGCGCACCGTGACGGCTCCGCTCGCCGCCGTCGGCGCCATGCCCCTCACGATCTACTGCCTGCAGCTCGTCGCACTGGCCGTCTACCTCGTGCCGTACGAGCCGTTCGACTTCGAGGCCTGGCGCAGCTGGACCCTGCTGGGGGTGTTCGCGCTCGGCTCCGTCGTCGTCGCGCTGGCGTGGCGACAGCTGGTCGGGCAGGGGCCACTGGAGTGGCTGCTCTCGCGCGCCTCACTGCGGCCTCGGGCTCCGATCTCACGCGCGGCGCTGGGCTAGGGTGGCCGGATGATCACGCGTCGCGAGGCCGCTCAGCGCCTCGACATCCCTCTCGAGATGGCGACGCGGCACGGCATCCCCACCCGTCTCTCCGAGGAGGAGCTCGCAGCCCTCGAGCAGGACCCGCCGCCGTGGCTCCTGCAGTCGCGCGCGAACCGCACGGGGAAGCGCCCGGTCTGGGTGACGCTGGGCTGCACGGTCTGCGGCCGCTCCGAGGCCGCGCGCCCCAAGAAGTGGTGGCCCGAGTTCACGTTCCTCGTCTGCGAGGACCACTCCCCCGACGCCTGGCCGCCTCATCCCGAGGGGCACCGCCGCGACGAGTACGACGGCATCGGCACCCGTTTCATCGGAGTCCTCGACACCGCCGTCTGACCCGCCGCCTCTCGGCCCCTCCGCCGGCCCCGTGTGGTCCGCAGGAGCATCAGGTGAGGTCAGCAGGGGATCCGGCTCCTCCGAGGACGTGCGGCAGAACCCGCCCCTCGACTGCGATCCCCCCCGACCGCACCGGCACCCTGCTTCACCGACGAACGGGCCCCCGAGGAGGCCCGTTCGTCTGAGCGGCGTCGCCGCTGCTACTCCCACTCGATGGTGCCGGGGGGCTTGGACGTGACGTCGAGCACCACGCGGTTCACTCCGCTCACCTCGTTGGTGATGCGGTTCGAGATGCGGGCGAGCAGGTCGTAGGGAAGGCGGGTCCAGTCGGCGGTCATCGCATCCTCGGAGGAGACGGGTCGCAGCACGATCGGGTGGCCGTAGGTGCGGCCGTCGCCCTGGACGCCGACGGAGCGCACGTCGGCGAGGAGCACGACGGGGCACTGCCAGATCTCGCCGTCGAGGCCTGCGGCGGTGAGTTCCGCGCGGACGATCGCATCGGCGTCCTGGAGCAGGTCGAGCCGCTCCTGGGTGACCTCGCCGACGATGCGGATCCCCAGGCCCGGACCGGGGAACGGCTGGCGGCCGACGATGGCCTCGGGGAGACCGAGCTCGCGGCCGATCGCGCGGACCTCGTCCTTGAACAGCGTTCGCAGCGGCTCGACGAGGGCGAACTGCAGGTCCTCCGGGAGGCCGCCGACGTTGTGGTGGGACTTGATGTTGGCGGTGCCGGTGCCGCCGCCGGACTCGACCACGTCGGGGTAGAGCGTGCCCTGGACCAGGAAGTCGATCGACTCGCCCTCGCCCTTCGCCTCGAGCACCAGCGCCTCGGCGGCGGCCTCGAAGGTGCGGATGAACTCGCGGCCGATGATCTTCCGCTTCTGCTCGGGGTCGCCGACTCCGGCGAGAGCATCGAGGAACTGCTCGCGGGCGTCGACCGTGACGAGGCGGATGCCGGTCGCGGCGACGTAGTCCTCCTCGACCTGGCGGCGCTCGTCCTTGCGGAGGAGGCCGTGGTCCACGAACACGCAGGTCAGCTGGTCGCCGATCGCGCGGTGCACGATCGCGGCGGCGACGGCGGAGTCAACGCCTCCGGACAGGCCGCAGATGACCCGGCCCGCTCCCACCTGTTCGCGGATGACGGCGACCTGATCCTCGATGACGTTCGACGAGTTCCAGTCGGCCGGGATACCGGCAGCGCGGTGGAGGAAGTTCTCGATGACGGCCTGGCCGTGCGCGGAGTGCTTGACCTCGGGGTGCCACTGCACCCCGTAGAGACGCCGCTCGTCGTTGCCGAAGGCGGCCACCGGCGTCGAGCTCGTGGAGGCGAGGACCTCGAAGCCCTCGGGGGCCTTCGCGACGGAGTCGCCGTGGCTCATCCACACCGTCTGGTCGGCGGGCTGCTCGCCGAGGAGCACACCGCCGTCGGTCGAGAGCGCCGCGTCGGTCGCCCCGTACTCGCGCAGGCCGGTGTTGGCGACCTCGCCGCCGAGGGTCTTGGCCATGACCTGGAAGCCGTAGCAGATGCCCAGGACGGGGACCCCGAGGTCGAAGATGGCCGGGTCGAGCTGCGGAGCGCCCTCCTCGTAGACGCTGGAGGGGCCTCCGGAGAGGATGATGCCGACGGGCGATTTCGCGGCGATCTCAGCGGCGGTCGCGTTCGAGGGCACGATCTCGGAGTAGACGTTCGCCTCGCGGACCCGACGCGCGATCAGCTGCGCGTACTGGGCGCCGAAGTCGACGACGAGGACGGGCTGCGCGGCCAGTTGGGGCTGGGGAGCGGTGGACGGGTCGCTAATGGGGGGCCTCCACGGAGTCGGTCGGGGTCTTCGGGCCGGAGCCGGCGGTCCGGCGCTCAAGGTACTGCTCGACCTCGCGGGCGATGCGGGTCTCGACGAAGAAGGAGAGCGTCGGCACCACTCCGCCCAGCGCGATGAGCACGAACCGCGCGAACGGCCAGCGCATCAGGCTCCAGAGGCGGAAGTCGGCGAAGAGGTAGACCACGTAGAACCAGCCGTGAGCGATCAGGATGCCGGTGGAGACGTTCGCTCCGGTGCCGCTGGACCTGTACTCGCCCCCGGGCACCTCGTACATCGGCGCGAAGTGCAGCACGCCCTGCTGCCCGAAGGCGAACAGCTCGAGGTGGAACACGTACTTCAGCAGCATCTCGGCGCAGAGCAGGAGCAGCATCACGCCGGTGATGATCGAGGTCGCCCGGTAGAAGCGGAGCGCGCTCCGGATCGCAGGGAACTGCGCGGGCTTGGGCTCGAGGGGCATGACGACCAGTTTACGGTGCGGACGACGCAGCCTCGGCCCGGTCGGTCAGGGCACGTTCCTCGGCGTCGAGGGCCTCCTCGGCCTCGCGCTCCCACGCGTCGCGGACCAGCCGGAACCACAGGTAGAGCGCGAAGCCCGCGAACACGACCCACTCGATCGCATAGAACACGTTCAGCCAGTTGAGCGAGACATCGCTCACCCGCGCCGGGGAGTCGATGGCCTCCAGGCCGCCGACCGGATCGTCGACGACGACGTAGCCTGGTAGACGTCGGCCGGCGGATCGGGCCAGCGGTTGATCAGAGCCGGTATCGAGAGCGCCGTGAGGGTCATCGGGTCCAGCCCTTCGGCGGGCGCCTCCGCGGCTTCGTTCGCCACGAAGCGGCCGGTGAACGACTCCGGGGCCTGCTCGGCGCCGCCGTTCAGCCGGTCGGCGACGGACTGCGCGGCGGCCCGGTCCGCGGTCCATCCGTAGGCGAGGACGAGATCGGCCGCGTCGGTCCGTGTGCGCGCGATGACCCACCAGCCGGGCTGCTCCCCGTTCAGGCGTCCACCGAGGATCTCGGCGCCGCCGGGGACGAGGACCGAGCGTCCTTCGACGCGCTGGCCGTCGGCCGTCGCCGTGATCGAGCGGGAGGGGCTGGCGACGTCCTCGAGGGGCAGCGTCGTCTCCGAGACTCCGGAGTCGGGCGCAGCGGCGTCGACCGCCCGGCCGATCTGCCATTGGCCGAGGGCGGCGAAGAGGCCGGCGATCACGAGCGCGAGCAGTAGTGCACCGATCCAGCGCGGGCGCCGGGCCACCTGCCACACCGTGCTCTGCGTCATTCGTCCCTCGTCCGCCGTCGCCCCGCGCCGTGTCCAGCGGGCGGGAGGAAGCCTAACCCGTGCGCGTGGGAGCTCCGTGGGATCAGTAGTCCGGCTCGCGCGGTCGCCGCGGGCGGCCGTCGTCGGCCCCGTCCGACTGCTGCATCGCCTGGTCGATCAGGGTCTGCCGCACCGGGTCCGGGACGTCGTCGTCGAGCTCGTCGCGCTCCACGGCGCGCCGGGGCGGCGTGGTCTGCTCCAGACCGTCGTCCGCCGGAGCGGCCATCGCGGCCTCGACCAGCGCGAAGTCCTCGTCGTCCATCGCCGAGCGCACGGTGGCGGGCGAGCGGTGCCGGCGGCGCGAGAGGAACGCTCCGATGCTCTCGGAGCGGGAGGCGAGGATCGGGCCGACGATCGCCATGATCAGCACGTAGAGGCCGGCGAACGGCTGGATCCGCTCGTCGAGGCCCGCCGAGAGCGACAGTGTGGCCAGGATGAGGGCGAACTCGCCGCGGTTGTGCAGGATGAACGCCGCATTCAGACCCGCGCGCGGCCCGAGCCTGTTCAGCCAGGCGACGAACTGGCCGGCGCCGAGGTTGAGCACGATGGTCATCGCGGAGGCGATCAGCACCGGGACGACGACGCTCGGAAAGGCGCCCGGGTCGAGCCCGAGCCCGAAGTTCACGAAGAAGAACGCGCCGAACACGTCACGCAGGGGGATGGCGATGTGCTCGACCCGGGAGCGGAACCGCGTCGCTCCGATGACCAGGCCGATGAGGAAGGCGCCGATCGCGTCCGTCACTCCCAGGATCTCGCCGATGCCGCCGAAGAGGATCGCGAGACCGAAGAACAGGATCGTGAACAGCTCGTCGTCGCGCGTGCGGAACAGCTGCGAGACGACCCGGCCGCCCCAGCGCGCGACAGCGAACATCACCACGAGGAACGCGAAGGCGATCAGCAGCTTGAGCACGACCGGCCACGGCTCGGTCTCACCCGAGAGCACGACCGAGACGATCGCCAGGTACACCGCGATGAAGATGTCCTCGACCACCGTCACGCCCAGGATCATCGGCGTCTCGGGATTGGCGAGGCGCTTGAGCTCGATCAGCAGCTTCGTGACGATCGCACTCGAACTCGTGGCGGTGATGCCCGCGATGATGAGCGCCTCGCGGCTCCCCCAGCCGAGAAGGAAGCCGAAGCCGAGCCCGACCGCCATGTTCACGGCGATGTACGAGCCGCCGGAGAGGATCAGGCGCCCGGCGTTCCCGAAGAACTCGTCCTGATCGAACTCAAGACCGAGGTTGAACAGGAGCAGGATCAGCCCGAAGACGGCGGTCAGCTCGATGTAGCTCGCGTCGAAGTCGAGGGGGAACAGCGGGAAGTTCGGGCTCGCCAGGAGTCCGACGACCATGTAGATAGGGATGGCCGGGAGCCCGATCGTCCTCCCCAGCCGGCCGAGGACGTAGGCGACGACGAACAGGATCCCGAGGACGATGAGGTCTTCGCCGTGGTGCATCCCTCAGGCTCCGGGTGGGGCGTCGACCGTCTTGGCGGAGGGGCCGCTGCGGAAGTAGGAGAAGGCCTTGGCGACCTTCTCGGGGCTGCCCGCGACCACGAGGGTGTCGCCCGGGAACACGCGGAAGTCGGGGGCGGGAGCAGGGTTCGCCGCGTCGCCGCGCACGACCGCGACCACGGTCAGGCCGACAATCCCGCGATCGGCCGGCTTGCCGAGCTGCTGCCCGGCGATGTGGTCGTCGTAGTCGACCGTGAACCAGTCGATCGAGAGGCCGGGGATCTGGTCGAGCGCGGTCAGCGACTCGGTGATCTGCGTGCCGCCGAGCAGCTCGGCGAGCGTGTGCGCCTCGTCGTCGCTCAGGCGGAGCGAGACCTTCGCGCCGTCCTGGTCGCCCTCGGCGAAGGTGATGAGGTCGCTGTGACCGGAGCGGTGGGCGATGACGCCGACCTTGCCTCCGTCGGCCGTGAGGAACGTGTGCAGAACGCCCACTCCGGGCAGTTTGACCCTGCGGACCTCGACCATGCGTGCTCCCTCCGCGCCGTGCGGCGCTCCCACTCGGGACTTCCAGCTTAGGTGCGCGGGACTCCCTCCGGCCGAGGGAACCCCGACCCGTCCAGGGAGCCCGCGGATCGAGGCGACCTCGACGGTCCGGGGTTCCCTCGCTCGGTGAACGTCAGCTGGGCTGGTACGGCGCGACGACGACCTCGACGCGCTGGAACTCCTTGAGATCGGAGTAGCCGGTGGTCGCCATCGATCGGCGGAGCGCGCCGATCAGGTTGGCGGTGCCGTCGGCTCCGGTCGCGGGGCCGTAGAGCACCTGCTCGAGCGTACCGACGGTGCCCACCTGCACCCGTCGGCCCCGGGGCAGCTGCGGGTGGTGCGCCTCCGCACCCCAGTGCCAGCCGCCTCCGGGCGCGTCGGTCGCGCGTGCGAGCGCCGAGCCGAGCATGACCGCATCGGCGCCGACCGCGACGGCCTTCACGATGTCGCCGGAGGTGCCGAGGCCGCCGTCGGCGATCACGTGCACGTAGCGTCCGCCCGACTCGTCGAGGTAGTCGCGGCGGGCGCCGGCGACGTCGGCGACGGCGGTGGCCATCGGGGCCTGGATGCCGAGCGTGGTGCGGGTGGTGGAGGCGGCACCTCCGCCGAAGCCGACGAGCACGCCGGCGGCCCCGGTCCGCATGAGGTGCAGGGCAGCGGTGTAGGTCGACGCGCCGCCGACGATGACCGGAACGTCGAGCTCGTAGATGAACTTCTTGAGGTTCAACGGCTCGGTGTCGCGCGAGACGTGCTCGGCCGAGACCGTCGTCCCTCGGATGACGAAGACGTCCACTCCCGCGTCGACGACCGTCTGGTAGAGCTCGGCCGTGCGCTGGGGCGAGAGCGCACCGGCAACGGTGACGCCCGCGGCGCGGATCTCGGCCAGACGCGCGGTGACGAGCTCGGGGCGGATCGGCGCGGAATAGATCTCCTGCATCCGTGCCGTCGCCGCCTCGGCAGGGAGTCCCCGGATCTCGGCGAGCAGCGGCTCCGGGTCCTCGTAGCGGGTCCACAGCCCCTCGAGGTCGAGCACACCCAGCGCCCCCAAGCGCCCCAACGTGATCGCTGTCGCGGGCGAGACCACCGAGTCCATCGGCGCCGCGAGGATCGGCGTCGCGAACTGGTACGCGTCGATCGACCACTTCACCGATACGACCTCGGGGTCACGCGTACGGCGACTCGGCACGACGGCGATGTCGTCGAAGGCGTACGCGCGGCGGGCGCGCTTGGCGCGCCCGATCTCGATCTCCATAGCGCCGAGTTTACTG
>NZ_LIIN01000016.1 GCF_001634385.1 Rathayibacter tanaceti
CCTCGCCCGGCTCGGTCGTGGACGGCGCGGGAGGCGTGGCCGCCTGCGCCGGGTGCGCCGGGATGGCCGGCACCTCGGAGCCGACGGTGCCGGCTCCGGCCTGCACGGTGATGATCGCCGTGCCGACGTCGACCGTCTGGCCTTCCTCGACGAGCACATCGACCACTGTGCCGCTGAACGGCGACGGCAGTTCGACGAGGGACTTCGCGGTCTCGATCTCGACGAGCACCTGGTTGACGGCGACCTCATCGCCGACCTTGACCCTCCAGGCCACGATCTCGGCCTCGGTGAGGCCCTCTCCCACGTCGGGGAGGAGGAACTGTTCGGTCATCGGCGGGACTCCTGTGGGCTCGTGCGGGGATATCGCGCGCGTCAGTACGCGAGCGAGCGGTCGACGGCTTCGAGCACGCGGTCGACGTCGGGGAGGAAGAGCTTCTCGACCTTGGCGGGCGGGAAGGGGGTGTCGAAGCCTGCGACGCGTAGCACGGGGGCCTCGAGCGAGTAGAAGGCGCGCTCGGTGACCGTCGCGGCGATCTCGGAGCCGAGGCTCACGTGGGCTGACGCCTCCTGCGCGACGACGAGCCGGCCGGTCTTGCGGACCGACGCGAGCAGCGGCTCCCAGTCGATCGGGGAGATCGAGCGCAGGTCGACGACCTCGACGCTCGTGCCCTCCTCACCGGCGAGTTCGGCGGCCTGGAGCAGGACGGAGACCATCGGCCCCCAGCCGACCAGCGTGACCTCGCTGCCCTGGCGGACGATGCGGGAGGCGTGCAGCGGCACCGCGGATCCGCCCAGGTCGACCTCGCCCTTGGGCCAGTAGCGGCTCTTGGGCTCGAAGAACATGACCGGGTCGTCGGAGGCGATGGCCTCCTGGATCATCCAGTAGGCGTCGTTCGGAGTGGAGGGGCTGACCGAGCGGAGACCTGCCGTGTGCGCGAAGTACGCCTCGTTGCTCTCCTGGTGGTGCTCGACCGCTCCGATGTGCCCGCCGTAGGGCACGCGGATGACGACGGGCATCGTGACCGAGCCCTCGTGCCGGTTGGTCATCTTGGCGAGCTGCGAGGTGATCTGGTCGAACGCCGGGTAGATGAAGCCGTCGAACTGGATCTCGCAGACCGGCCGGAACCCGCGCATCGCGAGGCCGATCGCTGTGCCGACGATGCCGGACTCGGCGAGCGGCGTGTCGAGCACGCGCTTTGCTCCGAACTCGGCGTGCAGCCCCTCGGTGATGCGGAACACACCGCCCAGCGGGCCGATGTCCTCACCCATCAGCAGGACGCGGTCGTCGTGCGTCATCGCCCGGCGGAGACCGGCGTTGAGCGCCTTGGCCATGGACATCGACTCGAGCTGAGTCCCGGTGAGCGCGGTCTGCGCAGCCGCCGTCGTGGTGTCGATCGTCATCACTCGCCTCCGAACGATTCTTCGTAGCGCTGGAGCCACGCCTTCTGCTCCTCGACGAGCGCGTGGGGCTCCGAGTAGACGTGGTCGAAGATCACCTCGGAGGGCGGTGGCTCGAGCGTGAGGAGACGGCGGCGGATGTCGGCCGCGAAGTCGGCAGCCTCCTCGTCGACCTCGTCGAAGAAGGACTGCGACGCACCCTCGCCGCGCAGGTAGGCGGCGAAGCGGGTGATCGGGTCTCTGGCGACCCAGGAGGCGAGCTCGTCGTCGGTGCGGTACTTCGTGGGGTCGTCGCTCGAGGTGTGCGCCCCGATCCGGTAGGTGAGCGCCTCGATGAACTGGGGCCCACCGCCCGAGCGAGCGTCGCGAGGTGCTTGGCCGTGACGGCAAAGCTGGCAAGCACGTCGTTCCCGTCGATCTGGACTCCGGGGATACCGAAGCCGGAGGAGCGGAGGTAGAGCGGGCTGCGCGACTGCGTGGCCACGGGCACCGAGATCGCGTAGTGGTTGTTCTGGAGGAAGAAGACCTCGGGCGTCCGGTAGCTCGCGGCAAAGACCATGGCCTCACTGACGTCGCCCTGGCTGGAGGCGCCATCTCCGAAGTAGACCACCACCGCCGCATCCTTCTCGGGGTCGCCCGTGCCGGTGGCTCCATCGAGGGTCAGTCCCATCGCGTAGCCGGTGGCGTGCAGGGCCTGTGAGCCGAGCACCAGGGTGTAGAGGTGGAAGTTGCCGTTCGCCGGGTCACTCGGGTTCCAGCCTCCGTGGGTCGTGCCGCGCAGCAGGGCGAGCACGCCCAACAGGTCGACGCCGCGGATCTTGCCGACGACGTGCTCGCGGTACGAGGGGAACACGTGGTCCTGCGGGCGCATGGCGAATGCGGAGCCGACCTGCGCCGCCTCCTGCCCGTGGCTCGGGACCCACAGGCCGAGCTGACCCTGGCGCTGGAGGTTCGCGGCCTCGATGTCGAAGCGGCGGACCACCGCCATCTCGCGGTAGAAGGAGCGGTGCAGCTGCTCGTCGACCCCGTCGAGGTAGGACGCGTACTGCTCGGCGGCGGGGGTCGGTGAGAACCGCCCGTCCGCGGAGAGGAACTGGACCGTCGGCGACTCCGTACTGGTGGCTACCACCCGACTAACCTATCCGCCTGGCCCGATGGCCCTCAGGGAGGGAATCCACAATCTCGCCCGCCGCGCTGAGGAGCTTGTCGACAGAGCTCGCCTCGCCGATGGAGACGCGGATGCCCTCCGGGGGGAAGGCGCGCACGATGACGCCGGCGCGCTCGAACACCGCTGCTGCCGCGGCGGTCTCGTCGCGGGTGTCGAGCCAGAGGAAGTTCGCCTGCGATTCGGGGATGCTCCAGCCCTGGTCGAGCAGCGCGCGCCAGAGGTCGTCGCGGAGGCGGGTGATGCGGTGCACCCGCTCGAGGAGCTCCTCGCGGTGCTCGAGGGAGGCGACGGCCGCGGTCTCGGCGAACCTGGTCACCGAGAGCGGGATCGCGGTCGAGCGTGCGGCGTCGAGGACGCGCGAGTGGCCGATCGCGTAGCCGACCCGGAGCCCGGCGAGACCGTAGGCCTTCGAGAACGTGCGCGCGAGGACGAGGTTGGGGTACCGCCCGAGCAGAAGGGCGCCGTCGACCGCCCTGTCGTCGCCGACGAACTCGGCGTACGCCTCATCGAGGAGAACGAGCACATCGCTCGGGACCCGCTGGAGGAAGGCCTCGACGTCGTCCGCCGTGGCGATCGTGCCGGTGGGGTTATTGGGGCTGCACACGATGATCAAGCGCGTGCGCTCGGTGACGGCCTGGGCCATCGCGTCGAGATCGTGTGTGTCGTCGGGGCGCAGCGGAACGCGGATGCTCGTCGCTCCGGCCGTGGTGACGAGGGACGGGTAGGCCTCGAACGACCGCCAGGCGTAGACCACCTCGTCGCCGGGACCGGCAGCCGCGCTGACGAGCTGGGCGATGACCGCGACGGACCCGGCTCCGACGATGACCTCGTCGATCCCGACGCCGTACTGGGCGGCGAGCGCCGTGCGCAGAACGGTGGCGGCCGCATCGGGATACCGGTTGAAGTCGTCGACCTCGCGGACCCGCTCGAGCACCGAGGGCAGCGGGTCGAACGGGTTCTCGTTGGAGGAGAGCTTGACGGCATCGGCATCGCCCGCTCGACCCTGCTTGTAGGCGGGCAGCGCCAGGATCTCGGGGCGGAGGCGGACGGGAGGCTCCTGCTGGTCGGTCACCCGCTCCATGCTAGGCGGAGGGATCGACACAGCCGTCACACCGCACGCCCGCGCACCCTGCTCCGCAGCGCCTCGCCGACTCCGGCCACGCTCGGGGCGGCCACCCCGCTCGGGGCGCCGACTCGCGATGCACAGCGCCGACGGGGATAGTTGAGGCATGCGCAGACTCCTCTTCGGCCTCCTGACCAACGCAGTCGCGATCTGGTTGACGACCCTCGTCGTCGCGGGCGTGCGCGTCGATCCGTACGAGGAGGGGACGACCGCGGCGATCCTGACGTACCTCCTCGTCGCGGTGATCTTCGGACTCGTCAACGCGGTGGTGGGCGGCACCGTGCGAGTGCTCGCCTTCCCCCTGTATCTGCTCACGCTGGGACTGATCTCGTTCATCGTCAACGGACTCCTCCTGCTGCTGACCGCATGGATCAGCGGCCTTTTCGGATTCGGGCTCGTGGTCGACGGGTTCTGGTGGGGAGTGCTGGGCGCCCTCGTGCTGGCCCTCGTGAACTGGTTCATCGGTCTCCTCCTTCGCCCCTTCCTCCGCCGCCGTCAGGACTGAGGCGGCGCCCCCGGGACCCAGCCTGGGCGGCGGCGTTCCCTGTCGCGGCAGCGGCCCGTCGATCCGTGGAGAACGGCCGGAATCGGCCCGCTGTGCAGGAGCCGCGGTGCGCCATGATGGGCGGGTGACCCCCGACACCCCCGCACCCTCGGCCTTCGCCGTGTGCTTCGTCTGCACCGGCAACATCTGCCGGTCGCCGATGGCCGAGGTCGTGTTGCGCTCGCTCGCAGAGCGGGCGGGCCTCGGCTCCGCCATCGAGATCAGCTCGGCAGGCACCGGGGAGTGGCACCTCGGCGAGCACGCCGACCACCGCGCCCTCGACGCGCTGGAACGGCACGGCTTCGATGGAGGCCGCCACCGCGCCCAGCTGTTCGACCCGTCCCGGTTCGCCGAGTTCGACCTCGTGGTCGCGCTCGACCACGGCCACGAGCGGGCGCTGCGCTCCTGGGCGCGCACCGACGTCGACCGCCAGAAGATCCGCCGTCTGCTGGCGTTCGAACCGAGCCTCTCTCCGCAGGGCGACGTCCCCGACCCCTACTATTCCGATGCGGCGGCGTTCGACTCGGTCCTCCGGCTCATCGAACACGCCTGCCGGGCACTCTTCGCCCAGATCGAACCCGGACTGCGCGGCAATCGCTCGGTCCGGTCCGCCCCCGCCGAGGCGCTCTCAGGCGCCGCCCTCGCGCAGGACCACCGAGAACCGGAAGGCACCACCGCATGACCTCGCTCCCCCCCCAGCCGCTGAGCCCCCTCGACGGGCGCTACAGCGGCGCCGTCTCCTCCCTCGGCGAGCACCTCTCGGAGGCGGGGTTGAACCGCGCGCGCGTGCACGTCGAGGTCGAGTGGCTGCTCGCCCTGACCGATCGCCGCCTCTTCGGCTCGGAGCCGGTCGACGCCGCGACCGCCGAGGAGCTGCGGCGCCGCGCCCGCGAGTTCGGACAGCCCGAGATCGACGAGCTGGCCGCGCTCGAGGCCCGCACCCGCCACGACGTGAAGGCCGTGGAGTACCTGGTCCGCCAGTGGCTCGAGGAACTCGGGCTCGGGAGGATCGCCGAACTGACCCACTTCGCCGCGACGAGCGAGGACATCAACAACCTCTCGTACGCGCTCGTCGTCCGCCGAGCGGTCGACGAGATCTGGCTGCCGAAGCTGCGCTCGGTCGCCGGCTCGCTGCGGCAGCTGGCGGTCCGCTACCGCGACGAGGCGATGCTGAGCCGCACCCACGGCCAGCCGGCGACTCCGACCACGATGGGCAAGGAGTTCGCGGTCTACGCGTATCGACTCGAGCGCGTGATCGCCCAGGTCGAGGCCACCGAGTACCTCGGCAAGTTCAGCGGAGCGACGGGCACGTTCGCCGCGCACCTCGCGGCAGACCCCGGCACCGACTGGCCGACCGTCGCCGAGGAGTTCGTCGCCTCGCTCGGGCTCGCCTTCAACCCGCTCACGACGCAGATCGAGTCGCACGACTGGCAGGCGGAGCTGTACGGCAGGGCGGCTCACGCCAACCGGATCCTGCACAACGTCTGCACCGACGTCTGGACCTACATCTCGCTCGGCTATTTCCGGCAGATCCCGCAGGCCGGAGCGACGGGCTCGTCGACGATGCCGCACAAGATCAATCCGATCCGCTTCGAGAACGCCGAGGCGAACCTCGAGCTCTCCAGCGCACTGCTCGACTCCCTCGCGCAGACGCTCGTGACCTCGCGCCTGCAGCGCGACCTCACCGACTCCACCACGCAGCGCAACATCGGGGTCGCGTTCGGGCACTCGCTCCTCGCCCTCGACAACATCGCCCGCGGCCTGCTCGAGATCGACCTCGACCCGGCCGCACTCGCCGCCGATCTCGACGGCAACTGGGAGGTTCTCGCCGAGGCGATCCAGACGGTGATCCGCGCGGAGGTGGCGGCGGGCCGTTCGTCGATCACGGACCCGTACGCGCTGCTGAAGGACCTCACGCGCGGCAAGCGCCTCAGCGCCGAGGACCTCGCGGTGTTCGTGCAGGCCCTCGACATCGGCGAGGCCGCGAAGGCGCGCCTCCTCGCGCTGACGCCCGCGGGGTACACGGGGCTCGCCTCCGCCCTGGTCGACCGCCTGGGCTGACACTGCTGCTGCGGCGAGCACGCGCCGCCGCGAGCGCCCACGGCCACCCGCCGGCCCCACCCGCTCGCGGCGCACCGCCCGCGCCGAGCGGTTCCGCGCGGCGCCACGCCCGCCTCCCCGCTCCGCCGACCGTGGGGAGGCAGCGGCCACCCCTCAGCCCGGGAGGCTCAGTGCCGCGCGTCCTGCTCGTCGATGTCGGCGATCTCGGCGTCGTCCGGCTTGAAGGTGAGCGAGAACATCGCGATGGCGACGAGCACGATGATGAAGGTGATCCCGAAGGAGAGCAGAGCGACGACGGGCTCGCGAGTGGAGAGCAGAACCACGACGCCGACGAAAACAGCCATCACGGCGGAGAAGCCGATCAGTTCGAGCGGGCGCAGGCGGTCTTTGCGGGTCGGCTGGAAGGTGCTCGCGGCGACCTCCGGAGGCTCGGGCGAGGGCTCGGGGGTCTGGCCTTCGGCGGTCATCGGTCTCCTCCGGAGGTCGGTGTCGTGGGGGCGACGGGATCGTGTCCGGTGGCAGCGTCGGCGCCGACGGCCCATTTGAGCGAGAACGCCGCGATGGCGAGGTAGACGGCGAGCATCACGGCATAGGCGCCGAGCAGGCCGACCGTGACGACGGGGTGCGGCGGGAGGAGGCCGAAGGCCGCTCCGAGCAGCATCGTGCCGATCCCGACGACCACGGAGTCCCGGGCGGCGAGACCGTGGCCGCGGCGTCCGCTCGAGAACTCGAGGAAGCCCGAGAGCAGAGCCCAGCCGGCGACGAGCGCGACGAAGGAGAGCAGGTGGGCGACGGGGAGCGCGATCAGCGCGGCGACACCGGCGGCGAGGGTGAGCGCAGCGGAGCCGAGCGCGAGCGGGCGGGCGCGCCCCGACCAGACGGGCAGGCCGAGCGCGAGCGAGACCGCTCCGCTCGCGAGGGCGAAGCCGCCGAACACGGCGAGACCGAAGGCGGGACCGTGGTCGGGCGAGAAGGTGACGACGCAGCCGGCGACGGCCGCGATCACCGCGCGCGCGAGGGGCAGGGTCCACAGGCGGCGGTCGGAGTCGGCGGCGTTGGCGTTGGCCACGGTCGAGCCTCTCTGGGGGTGCGGTCGGTGCTCACGCTCGGGACGGCCGGCGGGCGAGGACTCGCGACGGCACGGCGCCGCGGACTCCAGCGATTTTACGCTCCCCGCGCGCGCCCACGGCCCCGGAGGGGAGGCGGACGGGATCCGAGGTGAAGTCGCAGGCGACTCAGGCGGCCGGCGTGCCCAGCCAGACCTCCTCGATGCGGGGGAAGACGGCGTCGGCGGAGAAGCGCTCGCGGAACCGCGCCCCCGCCTTCGCGACCACCGCCGCGCGCGCGTCCTCATCGGTGATGAGCTCGGTGAGCGCCGCCGCGAGAGCGTCGACGTCGCCCGGCGCGACGACCCTCCCGCAGCCCTCGCCGAGCACCTCGGGGATGCCGCCGACCGCGGTCGAGACGACGGCGGCGTCGCGGGCGAGGGCCTCGAGGATGAAGATCGGCATCGCCTCGTCGCGCGAGGGCAGGACGGCGACCGCCGCCTCGTCGAGCAGCTGGAGGAGCCGGGCGTTCTCGAGCGAGCCGAGGAACTCGATCCCCGGCACGCTGCGGTCGACGACCTCGGGCTCGCGGATCGGGCCGGCGATCAGCAGCCTCCAGCCCTCGGCTCCCTCGACTTTCGCCCAGGCCTTCTGCAGCACGTCGACGCCCTTGCGGTGGCTGACGACGCCTCCGAAGACCACGGTGCGGGTCTTCTCGCGCGGGGTACCCCGCTCGAGAGCGTTGGGCACGAGGTGCACGCGCTCGGCCGGGACGATGCGGCGGCAGATCACCGAGGTCTGCTCCGAGAGAGTGATGATCTCGTCGGCGCTGCGCAGGACGCCCGCGACCAGGCGCGGATGCGCGGCGGTGAAGGCAGCGAACTCGCTGCCGTGCAGGTGCGCGACGGTCCGCAGACCGAGGCGGTGCGCGAGGCGCAGCAGCGAGCCCTCGCGGAGGAACGAGCCGCGCTCGGAGAGGTGCACGACGATGACGCTGCCGGGGTCGCGCCGCGAGAGCGCGACGATGCGCGCGGCGGCGGCGGCGGCGAGCCGCGCGGCGGTGACGTGCTCTCCCGGAGCGGACCTGGAGGGGATGACCCGCACATCGGAGCGGTCGAACGGCCAGCGCAGGTAGCCGTTGACCACCTGGGTCATGCCTCCCGGCACTTCGCCGCTACGGCCCACGTGATGCACCCGCGTGGTCGTGCCGGTGGGAGTCGAGCGCGCCGGGACGGCGAGCAGCGCCTGGATGTCGTCGCGGACGCCGCGGAGGCGTCCCCTGGCGACGAGCAGCTTCTCGAGCAGGTCGCTCCGGCGCGCCGCGACGGCGGTGATGGTCTCGATCCCGCGCTCCGGTTCGGTGCGCGACATGTCGACGGTGACGCCGTGGATCCCGATGGTCTCGAAGTGACGGGAGGACTTGGTGGACGCGTCCATCTGAAGGCTCACCGGAGCCGCGCCCTCGGTGAACGCCATGATGATCACGTGCAGGCGGTCGCTCAGAGCGAGACGCGTGCGGCGGTAGAGCTCGCGCAGCAGGATCTCGTGCTGGTCGTGGGTGTGCGCCGGGTCCCAGTCGAGGATGTCCGCGTCGAGATCGGCCGCGAGGCGGCGTGAGCGCTCGGCGTCGACGGCGACCTGGGTCACCACGACGATGTCCAGCGCCTCGCGCTCGGCGTAGCCCTTGACCGCGGCGAGCCACTCCTCCTCGGGGTAGGGCCGGGCGTCCACCTCGTGGTCCTCGCGGAGGGAGAGGACGAGCACGCGCCGCTCCTCGTCCGGCTGCGCGGCGAACGCGCGGAGCTCGTCGTCGCTCGCGCCCTCGCCGTAGCCGAGGTCGGGCATGGCCGCACCGACCCGCATGTAGGCGGCGGTCCTGTCGTCGCGCCAGCGGGTGTAGTTCGAGAGCGCCATCGACGGCCACATGATTGCGCGGGGCAGCGGAGCGAAGTTGCGGGCGCCGACTCCGGCCCGGACGACCCGGCCACCGCCGAGGCGCACGAGTGCGATGCCCGGGAGCATGACGAGGTGCTCCTTCATGCCGATCAGGGTCAGCTGGATCTCGCCGGGCTTGAACACCGAGTGCGCCCGACCGGCGATCGCCTCGCGGGCGAGAGCCGCGTACCAGCGCACGAGGGAGCGGTAGACCACGTCGTCGGGCCCGAGGCGCAGCCCGTCGTCGTAACCCCAGGGCGAATGCCCGACGTAGACGTGCAGTGGGCCGCAGTCGCGAAGCCAGTCGAGCAGCTGCCGGCGCAGGATGATGTCGCCGATGTTCTCGTACTGGCCGCGACCCACGGCGAAGATCGATCGGGCAGGTGTCACGGGCGGGCCTTTCGGAGGGTTCGCGTGGGGGTGGCCGGGCAGTGAAAGTATCGGATCCACCGAGACTGCATGACAGTGCCGTCGGTTCTCTGGGCAGACTAGCGCAGGCACTGCCCGCACTCGGATGTCAGCAGCTCGCGGTCACGAAGAAGGCCTTGAGGAATCCACCGGTCTGATAGAAATATTGGCCGATCAGATAGTCGAGCCCCATCGGCTCCCCCGAGGGAACCATCGAGATCTCGCCCGAATAGCACCTCTCGAGGATCATTCGCGCCCGAGCGATGTGGGGTGAGTTCGTGATGACGATGACATGGTCCCAGCCGTTTTCGGCCGCCATGTCGCGCAACTTCCTCGCCTCTCCCTGGGTGGTGAGAGGATCCGCGGAATAGCAGAGGACGTCTCCGCCCGGCTCGTTACACTTTTTGTACTTCTTCTCGTCATAGGGCGCCGCCATCTCCTGAGGGCCCACCGAGAGCACCATCGTGTCGGTGGCCCCGGAGGTGATGATGCGGCGTGCGAACTCGACCCGCGCCCTGGTCGAGGGGCCGAGGACGAACACGGCGTCGGCCTGCTCGGGGATCGGGTCGATCGGAGGAGCAACATAGAGCGGGATCCCCGAGCCGAACAGGGCGAGGACGACCAGCGGGACGAGCAGGAGGCGCGCGAGCACCGACCGGACGCGGCGTCCGCGTCCGGCGGCGGGGACGGCCTGCTGAGGGGTGGTCGTCGCAGCGTCCATCTCGTCCTCCCTCTCGTCGGCACCACCGCTCTCCCGCGGCGGATCCTCCGTGAGCGGGCGCACCGGTGCTCACCAGTGAACACCCCATCATTCCCGTGTTTCGCCGCGGAGTCGGCCCGGTGAACGGGGGGTCAATTCTCACGGGTCGGCCCGACCAGGGCGGGATCCACCCAGTCCGGGGCGGAGAGGATCACTGTTCCGCGGACAGAGGACCACTTCTGGTGGAATTCGAGCAGAACAACGGATCGACACCGAGTGGGTCACCGCTCCGACGACTTCTCAGCACCATCGATCACCATGACGTGACCACGGCGCCGACACGCGCGGCGGGCGATTCCCTCTTCCACCGGGAGAACAATCACCGACGAACGGCGAGCCCCACCCGAACGGGGGGATCGCGACCTGAATCCCTCTCATCGCAGCGAAAGCGAAGAAGCCCCTCTATAGCGTCGGAAAGACGAGTGCCACCCCTTGAGAATTCCTGCTCGTAACTTTGTCGCCGCACCCTCGATGACCCCGGAGCCGATCGTGAACCCGCTGAACGCGTCCCACCCGCCACGTGCCCGCCGACGGCGTGCGCGCCTCACCCTGACCACCGCGCTGGTCGCGGCCCTCGGCATCCTGCTCGCCCCGCTGACCGTGCCGGCCGCCTCGGCGGCGACCCTCGACCCCGGGCTGGGCAAGACGGTCCGAGTCGAGGAGGGCAGCGCCTCGCTCAGCTACAGCGGCTCGTGGCGCACCATGACCGGCGGGGACAGCGGCGGCGGGATCAGGTTCCTGAACAGCACGGGCTCCGTCTCGCTCAGCTTCCGCGGCACCGGCGTCACCTGGCTGAGCCGCACCACCCCCTCGGCAGGCATCGCGACGGTGACCCTCGACGGCGCGAGCACCTCGGTCGACCGCTACACGAAAACCACCGCCTACCAGGTGCCGGTCTTCACCAAGAAGGACCTGGCCGACACCGTCCACACACTGAAGATCACCTGGAGCGGCAGGGCGAACGCCTCCGCGACCGACAAGAACCTCGTCATCGATGCTGTCGACGTCACCCGCTCCTCCGGGCAGGTCGAGCAGGGCGAGACCGGCGGAGGCAGCACCGCGCGGGTCCTCGATCCGTCCGGAACGAGCAGCCTCACCGTGGAGGAGACCGACCCGGCCCTCGTCTACAGCGGCTCGTGGAAGTCGATGAGCGGCGGCGACAGCGGCGGAGCGATCAAGTACCTGACTTCCGCGGGCTCGGTGTCCTTCACGTTCGTCGGCACCTCGTGGCGCTGGATCAGCCGGAAGACCTCCTCGTCCGGAATCGCCGCGGTCTCGGTCGACGGCGGCCCGGTCACCAAGGTCGACCGGTACAGCGCGAGCGCGCAGTACCAGGTGCCGGTCTACGAGACGACGAGCCTGTCCGAGGGCACGCACACCGTCAAGATCTCGTACACGGGGACCAAGAACGCGAATTCGACCGACAAGAACCTGATCATCGACGCGTTCGTCCTCGCCGAGGACGGGCTCGCGACGGACCGCGTGGAGCTCTCGCCCCTGACCGACGGCTACGCGGTGTCGTGGGACGCTCCGTTCAGCTCGCGGATCACCTCGTACGAGGTGCACCGCTCTGCTCAGGACGGCTCGGGCTCGACCGTGCTCGCCACGATCACCGATCCGGTGCGGCAGTACCGCGACGAGACCGCCGCGGCCGGACGGGCCTACACCTACTGGGTGTCGGCCACCGATGACGCCGGACGCCACTCCCGTCTCACGGAGCCGACGACCACCGCCTCCGAGCTGATCGACACCCGCACCTCTCTGCTCGCGGCTTTCGACTGCCCGGCCGCGACCACGACCGTGTCGAACTCGGCCCAGCTGGCCGCAGCTCTCGCCTCGCCCTCCCCGAACGAGGTGATCCACCTCGACGACGGCTGGTACACCGGCAAGTTCGCCCTGCGCGGCACGGCGGCCCAGTCCGGCTCGATCTGGATCTGCGGCTCCCCGAACGCGGTCCTGTCCTCGGGCTCGACATCCAGCGGCACCGCCCTGCTGCTCAATGGAGTGAGCGACGTGCACCTCGTCGGCTTCGCCGTCCGCAGCTCGTTCCAGGGCATCCAGGTGCTCGCGAGCAGCGGAGTGCGGATGGCCGGTCTCACCGTGACCGACATCGGCTACGAGGCAGTCCACTTCCGCAGCCAGACCACCGACTCGCTGATCGTCGGCAGCACGATCCGCCGCACCGGCCTTGTCGCCGCCAAGTACGGCGAGGGCGTCTACGTGGGCACCTCGGACCGCAACTGGTGCGAGTACAACGGCTGCAACCCGGACCGCACGGCCCGCATCGCGGTGGTCGACAACAGCATCACCGACACCGGGGCCGAGCCGATCGAGGCGAAGGAGGGGACGCTCGACGGCAACATCCTCGGCAACACGGTCGTCGGAGGCACGCGACTGGCCAGCGACGTCGTCTCGCTGATCCTGGTCTCGGGCAACGGCTGGCTGGCCGCCGGCAACTCCGCCTCGGGCACGACCACCTACGGCTACCAGTCATCACCCGGGCCGACGGCTCGGGCAACGACAACACCATCAGCGGCAACCTCGCCCTGAAGACGACGGACGCACCGGTGTACCTGCACCAGCCGTCCACATGGGCGACGAGCGGCAACACGCTGCGCTGCTCGAACTCCGGGAAGGACGTCGTGGGCAACGTGTCCTGCACGCCCTGACCCATCCGCACCGCCGCTCGGACCGCCGCCGTCGTCACCTCGACGGCGGCGGTTCCGCGTTCCCTCGGCGTCCAGCCCGAGCGGCCAGGGGCGGCCCCGCCGTCGACGGTGGCGCCTCCGTCGGCGGAAGCGAGGGTCGCGGTCGCGATGCCCCTCAGCGATCCGATCATGGACGACGCATCAGGGGGCTCACGGCTTCCTGCGGGATCACGTCGTTGCTCACTCTCTCCCGCGTCGCCGACGTCGTCGCCTGCGTGCGATGAAGCGACGGTCATCCGTCAGCCTGGCGCTCGACCACGCGCCCGGGTGCAGAATCGGCGACTCTGCCCGTGGCAGGCCGGCGACGTCAGAGGCCGTGGCGGACGCCTCCGGGCCGATCAGCCTGTTCCCTCGCCACTGGACGGACGAGCGCACGCCCGGCTTCTCAGCGGGGCGTGCGCTCGTGCGATGCGGCGCGCGGAGTCAGACGATCGCGGGTGCCTTCTGGAGCCGGCGGCGCGTCAGCAGGACAGCCCCGACGACGGGCGTGCCCGCGGTCTCGATCCAGTGCAGGTCGGCGGCGGCCTGCGGGGCGTCGACCCGGCCCTCGACCAGGACGAGGACGGCGGCGTCGGCGACTCCGCGGAACGTGATCGACTGCTCGGTCGCGCCGAGGGTGCCCGTGACGACGAGAACGACGTCGTAGACCTTCTCGAGTTCCTCGACCAGCGAGCGCAGCGGCTCGATCGCCATCGGCGTCCCGGCCTGCGCGGCGCCCGCGGGAAGCAGGTCGACGCGGTCGGCGGGGCGCCGGAGGATCGCGTCGTCGAGCGAGGCGGCTCCCGCGAGCACCTCCCGCAGACCCGGCCGACCGGCCGAGGCCGACTCGAGGGCCGAGCCCTCCGCGGTGCCGTCGACCAGGACGACCGACGAGCCCAGCAGCGCGAGCGCCTTCGCGAGCAGCACCGCGCCCGCGACGTGCGGGGTGCTCGCGGAGGCGGGGGCGACGGCGAACGACGAGAACGAGCGGTCCCGCGCGAGGGCGACGAGCTCGAACGCCACGGCCGAGTAGCGTGCCGGGATCTCGGTCGTGTTCAGCAGTTCGTCGAGCTTCGCGGCCTTGGCGGGGACGATGCCCAGGAGCGGGCGGTCCAGGGAGGAGCGGACGTCGTCGCCCGTGCGGATACGACGGTCCAGTGCGGTGAGAACGATGGCCACGCCGGTACCGACCACCGCGCCGCCGAGGATCCCGAGCGCGAGCAGCACCAGAGCGCCACCGGTGACGGGGAGCTTCGGCGGGGTCGCCTGGCTGAGGACCTCGAGCTGGATCTGCGGCACGGCGACACCGGTGGCGGTGGTGGTCGGGTCAGTGCCCTGCACCGCCGCGTCGAGCTGCGCCGCGAGAGCGTTCGCGATGGCGGCGGCCTGCTCCGGCGACGGGTCGGTCGCCGAGATGGTGATCACGACGGACTCCGGCTCGGAGAGGACCTGCACCCTCTTAGAGAAGTCCTCGATGGTCTCGTCGAGGCCGAGGCCGTCGATGACTCCCTGGAGCACCGTGTCGGAGGTGCCGAGGGCGACGAAGGTGACCGTCGCCTGCGCGGCGGCACTATTCGCGGCCACCCGGTCGGCGGTGGAGAGGACGCCGGTCGAGGAGACCGCGACGTAGACGCGTGCATCCGCCTTGTACTGCGGCAGCAGCACGGAATTGAGTACCAGAGCCGCCACGGCCCCGAGCAGAGCGAAGGCGACGATGACGACCCACCTCCGGCCGATCCCGGCGAACAGTCCGTTCAAGGTCATGGTTTCAGTGTCCCTTTCGTCGACTGCACCGGGGTGCAGGGGGTCTGGCTGAGCGTCGTGAGGTGTCGTCCGCTCCCGCGGAACCGGTCCGGGGGCCGGTGGATCAGAGGGTGGCCTCGAGGAAGGCGAGGATCGCCTTCTTGTTGTTCGGGGTGTTGTTCTGGAGGCCGTGGTGCCCCGAGCCGTCCACGCCGACTTCGGACTCCACACCAGCGTCCTGCAGGGCGACCTGCATCGCGTCGGCCTGCTCGACCGGGACGAGCTCGTCCTCGGAGGTGAGCCAGATCTGCGGGGCGTCAGTGGCGTCGACCGAGCTGATCGGCGAGGCCTGCACGCTCTGCGGGCAGGACTGCGGGTCGATCTCGTCGCAGCCCAGGTAGGCGAGGATCTGCTCCTTCGCCTCGGGCAGCGGGTCGCCGAGCGACATGCCGGTCGAGGACATGTCGGCCACCGCCGAGAACGCGACGACCGCCTTGACCCGCGAGCCCTCGGTGAGGGGCCCCTCGCCGAGAGTGCCCAGCGTGGCTCCGATGATGGCGCCCGCAGAGCTGCCCATCACGCCGATCCGCGCGGGGTCGAGGCCGAAGCGCTCGACCTGCGCGGGCTGGCGGAGCCATTCGACGGCAGCCTGCGCATCCTCGACCTGACCGGGGTACCGGCTCTGCTGGAGCAGCCGGTAGTCGACCGTGACCGACACGTAGCCGCGCTGCGCGTAGTAGGCGCACAACTCCGACATGCCGCCCTCGTCACGACCGCCGTCGATGAAGCCTCCGCCGTGCAGCATCAGCAGCGCAGGCCGGTCGCCGGCTCCCTCGGTGGGGAGGCAGGCGTCGGCCTTCAGCGAGACGCCGTCGACCGAGCGGTACTCGATCGCCTTCTCGGTGGTGAAGCCGTCCGGCGTGCGGACGGGCTCCGGATCGGGGCTGCAGCCGGCGAGGCCGAGGGCGACGGCCACCAGGACCGCCAGGGCTCCGACTCCGCGTGCTCGTATCGACGTCACTCGTGGGGCTCTGCTTTCTTCTCGTCGTAACGGGGGGAGGTGCCCGGCTCGTCGGCCGGGACAGCAGCGGGATCCGCGGTCACGCCCGCGCCGCGCGCAGGGACGGCCACGGGCTTGCGCCGCTTGGCTCCGGGGCCGCCGAGGGCGGCCGGAGGCACGTAGATCCAGCGGATCTTGGAGAGGTACCGCGTGACCACCAGCGATACGACGACTGCCAGTGCCATCACCACCAGGAGGAGCGGGATCTCGAACCCGCCGATGACGGAGCGGTCCTCCGGGAGGATCACCCGCAGAACGGTGATACACGCGACGATCACGTAGAGGTGCAGCAGGTAGATGTGCAGGCTCCGCTCACCGCAGACGGTGAAGAAGCCGAGGAACCGGACCCGCGAGAGGAGCCGGGAGACGAGGATCCCCATCGCGACCGCCGACATCTGCCCGGCCAGCGCGAGGAACGGCACCCAGCGCACCGGGAAGAGGAAGAGCACGGCGCTCAGGAGCACGAAGACCGGAGTCACAAAGAGGAAAGCACGGGTCCCCTTCTGCTCGACGAACTGGATGATCTTCTTGGAGTAGAGCGTGCCGACCAGGAAGAAGACGAACAGGGCGCCGATGCGGTTCCAGCCGACATTGGTGGTGTTGACCAGGCCGGTGGTGAACAGCGTTCCGACGATCGCGGCGAGAGCCACCTGCACTCGGTGGTCGACGCGGCGCAGAAGCCAGGCGCCGAGAGTGAAGAGGAAGAGTCCGTAGATGAACCAGTAGCTGCTGCTGGGCCAGAAGAACAGCAGGAGGAGATTCAGCGGGTCGGTCGCGGGCAGCTCACCGAGTCCTCCGTTCGCGAGCGGCACGATCAGGTAGAACGCCATGCGCAGGACGGACCAGACGACGTAGAGCCAGAGCAGCGGGTACAGCCGCCGACGCCAGAGGTCGCGGAAGCTCCAGGTGGTGATCCGCGAGCCGAAGAGCCCGGACACCAGGAAGAACAGCGGCATCGGGAACAGCTCGAAGACGATCTTGATGCGGCCGAGAGTGTTCTCGACTCCGATATCGCCGAGGTAGAGCGACGTGTGGTAGTAGACCACCATCAGGATTGCCGCGCCCTTGGCGAAATCGACCCATTCACGCCGAGCGCCGCCGGCCGGTCTCAACAGCTTCATGTTCTCCCCCTTGCGCCGAGACGCACCGCTCGTGAATCCGGCTCGAGGTGAACAAGACTCAGAGAAGTGCACGGGCGCGACCGCAGAATGCGACCACGGAGTAAGACTAAAGGCGTATCGTCCGCGCCGCACATTCCGCTCGATAACGAAGACGACTCGGCCGGGAAGGAGAATTCCTCTCTCTTCTCGAATCCCGTCGGAGCCGCGGTCACCGGCGTCCGTTCCCCGCCCGCAGCGCGATGCGGTAGAGGGGAGGCGCCGCAACGGCGAGGCCGAAGAGCACCGAGCGGACGACGTCGCGACGGCCGGCGAGCGCGAGCAGGTGCCGCAGCCGGGCCTCGTCGTGGGCGGCACGCCAGAGTCGGCGGGAGTCGGCGGGCGTGTGCGCCCCCGAGGTGGCGTCCTTGAACCGCGAGAGCAGGCTGAACCGTGCCCGGTAGTAGGCGTAGTCGCGGGAGCCGAGCACGCGCGGGTCGAGCCCGCGGGCCGTGCGCTCGATCACCTCGGCGAGGGCGGCGAGGGAGTCGGCCCGCTTCGCTCCCGAGCGGATGATCGATCCGGAGCGCAGGTGGTACTCGTAGACGGAGTCGGGGATCACCACGACCTCGTCGGCCGCGGCGAGCAGCTGCGCGACCTGCGCCTGATCCGAGTGCTGGCGGATCCGGGTGAAGTCGATGCCGGCGAAGAGCTCGCGGCGGAACAGCTTGTTCCACAGGTGGCCGGTCAACTCCCCGACGAGCAGCGCGGTGAACGCGCCGCGGCCCGAGAGGGCGAGCGGTCCGCGGAGCGAGCCGACGGGCGTGGAGCCGGTGGCCTCGACGGTGCGGGCCTGAGCCACAACCACGTCGGCGCGTCCGTGCTCACCCGCGGCGAGCATGACCTCGATCGCGGTCTCCGGCCACTCGTCGTCCGCGTCGACGAGCCACACCCACTCGCCGGTCGCCGCGCCGACCGCTCGCTCGCGAGCGGCGGCGACTCCCTGGTTCTCCTCCTGACGGAGGTAGTGGATCCGCTCGTGCTCGTCGGCGAACGCCCGGCCGATGGCCGCCGTGCGGTCGGTGGAGGCGTCGTCGACCACGAGGATCTCCAGCTCGGCGTGGGTCTGCCGCAGCAGCCGCTCCAGCGTGCCGGCGAGGTGCGCCTCCTCCTGATGGGCGGGGAGGACCACCGAGACGAGGGTCACTTCTCGCCCACGACGCGGCGGAGCACCGTCTCGAGGTCGCGGCCGCTGGACTCGAGCGAGAAGCGGTCGAGCCAGCGGTCGATGCCGGTGACCTCCAGCTCGCTGGCGCGGATCAGCGCGTCGGCGAGGTCGGAGGCGGAGGGGGTCAACGCGAGCTCGCCGGTGAGGCCGGGGACGATCGCGTCCGCGACTCCCAGAGCCCCGGAGACCGCGACCGAGGGGACACCGGCCGCTGCGGCCTCGACGAGCACGTTGCCGAAGCCCTCGCGCAGCGACGGGAGCAGCACGACGGCGTTCTCGTCGAAGTGGTGGAACCAGTCCTCGACCCAGCCCTTGTCGTCGAAGTCGACGCCGCGGGCCGTCGCCTCGGAACGGAGCGTGTCGAGCAGCGGGCCGCCACCGAACGAGACGACCTTCGCGGGGATGCCGCGGCGCTCCAGCTCCTCGGCCGCGAGGATCGCCAGCTCCGGCCGCTTCTGCACGACGAGGCGGCAGGGCAGCACGATCTGCAGGCCCGCGGCGGTGCCGGGAGTTCGCGCGACCTGACGGGAGCGGTCGACCTTCGCGGTCGCCGGGTTGGGCACGACCGTGCAGCGCTCGCCGGCGACTCCGAAACCGGCGACCAGCTCGCCCGCGACGGGGTGGGAGATCGCGATGACGTGGTCGGCGCGGCGGTAGAGCCCCTTGGCGAGCGCGAGCTGGAGCTTCTGCGTGGGCGAGAAGCCCGGGATGCCGAGGGAGACGAGGTTGCGCTCGCTCACGATGGTCTTGGGCCGATCGGAGCGGGCCGTCATCTCGGCCGACGCCAGCAGCACGATGTTCGGGTAGCCCTGGAGCGCGACCGCGACGTCCGGCGTGCGGCGGCGGAACAGCTCCTTGAGCAGCGCGGCCTTGCCGAGGTGCCCCCTGCCCTCGGCGATGCGGTGCAGTGTCGCGCCCTCCGGCAGGTACTCGTCGGTGCTCTTCACCGACGTGGTGACCACATCCACATGGTGGCCCTGCTCGAGGAGCCAGCCCATCCAGGTGCGCGCGACGAATTCGGCCCCGCCTCCGTGCAGCGACGTGACGACGAACATGATCCGCATGAGCGGTCCCTTCTCCTGGGTCGCGCTCATCGCACGACCTCCGCGCCGAGGCCGCGGGTGTTGAGCGCCGAGAGCCGGCGGACCTCGGGCAGTGCGGCCTCGATGGTGGCGCGCACGCCTCCGTCGCCCCGCTCGGCGAGGATGCGGTCGATCACCGGGAGGACGCGGTCGGCGAAGCGGGGACCGGTTCGACGCAGAGCTGCGGCAGGCCGATCAGGCGCATGATGCCCTCGACCTTCCCCTGGGTGGCGAGGGTGATCGCCGGGACACCGAGCGAGAGCGACATGATCGCGAGGTGCATCCGCCCGGTGACGGTGAGCAGAGCGTCCTCGGCGAGGCTGCGGATCTCGGCGGGCATCAGCACGCGGTCGACGACGGTGACGCCCTCGGTCCCCACGCGCTCGGCGACCGCGCGCACCGCGACCTTGTCGTCGCCGACGGGCCGGGAGACGTGCGGGAGGAGCACGACGTGGACTCCGGCCGCACGCAGGCGGTCGACGATCTGCGCGTACTCGGGCACCTGGTCGACCATGCCGGCGACCAGGGCGCTCGCGTTCACCAGCGCGAAGGGGACGCCTGCCGGCAGGTCGAGCGCGTCGCGGAAGCGAGGGTCGCGGGTGCGGGCCGAGAAGACGATGTCGGTGACCTCCTCGACCCGGGCGACGCCGTTGCGGCGGGCGCGCTCGGCCGAAAGCGGGTCGCGCAGCAGCGGCACGGCTCCGGCGCGGGAGGCGGCGACCAGCGAGTGGCGGGCGGCGAGACGCGCCGAGGCGTTCCAGCTGAAGCCGAGGATCCGGGTGGGCACCCCCGCCTCGGCGGCGGCCTGCGCGAGCAGCGAGCGGCGCACCGAGCCGCGGAGGCTGTACTTGCCGTCCATCATGTCGGCGCCGACGACGGACACCGAGCGGGAGCGGCGGACGAGAGCGGCGTAGCGGCGCAGGTCGTCCGCGTGGGCGTCGCCGACTCCGTAGACCAGGTGCGGGAGCTCGACGAGCTCGACCCGCTCGGTCTGCTCCTCGGGGATCACCGCGTCGCCGGCGTAGCGCTGAACGACGATGACGGGGCCGGTGGTGTTCTCGAGGAACGCCTCCAGCATCGCCTGGTCGCCGATGTTGCCACTGCCGGGCGCGGCGAGCACGAGGTGCGCCTCCGGCTCGGGGCGGAGGCTCGCGAGAGCCTCGCGGAGCACCGCCGCGTCGCGACGGGCGGGCAGGCGGGTCGTCGTGACGAAGTCCTTCTTCCAGGACTTGACGACGCCGAGCTTGAGTCTCATAGATCTCTTCCAGTGGGGGGAACGGCGGCGTTCTGCCGCTCGGAGTCGGGGGTGCCGGCCGTGACCGCTCCGTCGACCAGAGCACTGTCACCGGCAGGGCTGGTGGCGTCGACCGGGGCAGGAGCGGGAGCCGCGGCGGGGCGGGAACGGCGGAAGTGGCGCCGGAGGTCGGCCAGGCCGACGATCTGGCGGCGGAAGGCGGGCAGGATCAGCATCCACACACCGACGCCCGCGAGCACCGCGGCGCCGCCGACCAGCAGGCGGAGGAACGGCTGCCCGGCGGGCAGGGCGACCGTGGAGAAGTACGATCCGACCGTGATCGAGCCGAAGACAATCAGGCTGCGCAGCCCGTTGGTGAACATCTCGCGCACCGGGGCGTCGGAGGAGCGGCCGATCCAGATCAGCCCGATCGGCCAGGTGAGCGCGAGAGAGGCGGCATAGGCGACCGCGACGCCCGTCACTCCCCCGTTCGAGCCGACCAGGATGAGCACGACCATCAGCGGACGCGTCGCCAGGCTGTACCAGACGCTCTGGCGGACCAGGCCCTTGGCGAGGAAGACCCACCACGAGCAGTAGGCGGTCGCCTGGAAGAAGCCGGCCACGAGCAGGATCTGGAAGATCGGCACGGAGGCGAGCCAGCGCTCCCCCAGCAGGACCCGGATGACCGCGTCCGACTGCGAGCCGAGTACGGCCAGCACGAGGCCCATCACCGTCAGCATCGCCGACTGGCCGAAGAGGACGAAGGTGCGGAAGCGCTCCCGCTCGTCCTGGAGTCTGGAGAGCACGGGCAGGGCCACGCGCTGGGCGGGCGCGTTCAATTGCTGCAGCGGCAGCATCATCAGCTGGAACGCCCGGTTGTAGAGGCCGAGGTCGACCGGCCCGAAGCGGGCGCCGATGACGACGGAGTCGACGTTCTTGCTCACATAGGTGAGGGCCTGAGTGGCGAAGACGCCGCCCCCGTAGCGGAGGAAGTGCCCCATCTCCTCGCCGCGGCGCGGCCGGCCGGGCATCCAGCCGGTGATCACGAGCAGCATCACCACGCCGATGAGCGGCTGGACGACCTGGCTCGCGGCCAGCGCCCAGTAGCCGGCGCCGCCGAGCGCCATCAGCACGCCGACGGCGAGGCCGAGGACCTGGCCGGCGATGTCGACCACAGTGAGCTTCACGAAGCGCAGGTGCCGGGCGAGGTCGGCCCTGAACTGGGTCGCGACGCCGTTGAGCAGGAACGTCGACGAGAGCGCGACGGTCAACAGTTGGAGACGCGGGTCCCCGTAGAGCGCGGCGATCGGCCAGGAGGCGCCGATCACGAGGAGGGTCAGCACGAGGCCGATGCCCGCGTTGATCCAGAACAGGTTGCTCTTCTGGCCGCGGGTGACCTCCTTCGCCTGGATCGCGGCGGAGGAGAGGCCGAAGTCGCGGAAGATCTCGCCGATGCCGATGATGGCGGTGACCATCGCGAGCAGGCCGTAGTCGGCCGGGGCGAGCAGACGCGCCAGGATCACGATGCTGCCGAGCTGCACGGCGATGCGGATCGCCTGGCCGCCGATGGTCACGGCGGCGCCGCGGCTCGCGGAACGGCCCAGGCTCGGGGGCGGGGTCGGGGTCGGGGTCGGTGCGGGAGTCGCCGCGGTCATCGCGAGCCCTTCTTGGTGGCGATCGCGCCCTCGTAGGCCTTCTTGAGCTCGCGTCCGAGCACGTCCCAGTCCCGCCCGGAGAGAGCCGGCAGCCCCTCGGGCGGGCGAGTACGCGTGCGCTCGAGAGCGGAGGCGAGGTGCTCGGGCGCGAGGTCGCCGTCATACTCGAGCACCCAGTCGCCGCCGACCTCCTCGGCGAGCGCCGAGTTGGCCGGAGTGCGCGGCACGAGCACCGGCCGGCCCAGCGAGAGGGCGACCAGGATCGAGCCGGAGTTGTGCATCTCGCGGTAGGGCAGCACGACCAGCTCGGCCCGGCCAATCTCGTCGACCATCTCGGCGTCGTCGACGCGGCGGAGCGTGATGTGCACGCGCGCGTCGCGGGCGGCCCGCTCCTCCACCAGCTCGCGCTGGCCGATGCTGGGGCTGCCGACCACGTGCAGCGAGAGCGAGTCGTCCTCCACGCCGTGGAACACGTCCATCAGCTCGACGACTCCCTTGTAGGGGCGGATGATGCCGAAGTAGAGCACGCGGCCGTGCTCGCTCCCGGGCAGCGGGTGCCGCGCGAACTGGTCGCGGTAGTGACCGTGCAGCACGGTCACGGCAGGCGCCGACCCCGGGGTGACGGTCGTGGGATTCAGACGGATGAAGAGGTCGGTCGCACGGTCGATCCGGGCGAGCGAGCGACGCTCGGCGGCGGGCCCGAGCTCGTGCGGATGCAGATTGTGCACCGTGCGCACGAGCGGGATGCGCTGAAGGGCCAGGCGCACGAGCAGCACGTCGAGAGCGCGGCGGCGCAGGAACCGGTGCCGCCGGCTCCGACCGCGGATCATCAGCTCCGGCCAGTGCACGTGCAGCACGTCGTAGTCGGCGAGCAGGGCGCTGCGCCACGAGAAGAACAGCAGCTCGACGCCCGGCGCCACGCCGTCGACGATCGAGTCCACGTACTGCGTGGTCGCGTCGGGCTGCGCGAGCGACTGCTGCACGACCAGCGCGGCGGGAGACGAGTCCGACCGGCGGGAGCGGCGGCTCATCGCTCGCCCCGCATCCCGACGGCCATCGGCGCATCGAAGATCCGCGCGCCGACCGGCTGGCGCATCCGGATGCCCCGGGAGAACTCGGGGACGTGCACCGGGTTGAGGCAGATGATGACGAGGAAGCCCAGGAGCAGGTGGCTCGGGCGGACCGCGTCGATCGCGTTGTAGCCGGCGAGGCAGACCAGGAAGCCCAGCAGTCCCGCGGCGGGGGCGATGTCGCGGCGGCTGAGGCGCTGCCGAGAAGAGCGATCGCGAGGACGACGAAGAACAGCAGACCCGGCACACCGACGCTGATCAGCAGCTGGAGGAACGAGTTCTCGATGACCACGTCCGAGAAGGTGCGACCGCTGATACCCGAGGTCGCGGCTCCCGAGCCCAGCCAGTTGGAGAGTTCGGCCGCCTTGAATGCGACGGTCACCGCGAGATCGCGCGCTCCGGCCGAGATCGAGGCGTCGAGGTTGTTGTTGCGCGCCGTGACCGGCTCGAAGTTGAGCACGCCGACGCCCGCGATGAGACCCGCGATCAGGATCGACCCCGGTCGCAGCAGGGAGCGGTCCGGGTTCATGACGCTCACCGCGACGAGCGCGACGACCACCGTGATGGCGACGGCCGCCATCGGGCCGCGCGAGACGGTCGCCACGACTCCGGCCGAGGCGAGGATCCCGAGCAGCAGATCGCTGCGGCGCGAGCCTGGAGCCAGGCCCCGAAGGCGAGCGCGGCTCCCACGGTGAGGAACGTGCCGGCGAGCAGCGGGTGGCCGAAGGTGATCTCGGCGCGGTAGAGCGACCAGTGCTGATCCTGCTCGGTGCCCAGCGCCGCGTAGAGCGGACCGATGATCGGCGAGCTCTGCGCCACCAGCTCGAGGCAGGCGTAGAGGGCGAGGAGCCCCGAGAGGGCGACCCAGGTCTTGCGCAGCAGCACGGCCTCGCGCTGCGCGTCGAACACCAGCATCGGCAGACCCACGCAGACGGCGATGCTGACCATCCACGAGATCCCCGCCGAGGCGAAGGAGCCGCGGACCGTCGCGACGGCCGACCACACCAGGAACGCCGCGAACGCGAGGATCGCGATGGCCCGCCACGGCGTGAGCACCAGCTCGCGCATCCAGTCGCGGATCGGAGCCCGCCAGAGCTGCGGAGCGAGGGCCCGGCGCACCACCCAGACGATCAAGACGACCGCCCAGAGCGTCATCCGGAAGGTGAAGCTCGACGCGTGATCGGAGTGGGGACGACCGCGAAGAACGCGAGCGCCATCGCCGGCAGCCAGTGCGCAGGAACGCGAAGCAGGACGACGGCGCCGACGATCCCGCCGATGCCGAGCACGATCACCTGGACGCCCGTTCCGGGGGTGCGGCTGGTGAAGACGTAGGCCATGCCGACGACGATCACCACGGCGGCCGCGAGGAGCGTGCCGACGACGAGCCGCCGCGGGAGGAGATCGATCACGTCGGGGTGTCCTTCTGGCGTCGGGAGGGGAGGCGAGTGGGCAGGGGCGCACCCCACGGCCGGGCGGCCGTCGGGGCGTGCGGAGGTGCGCGGTGGCTCCGCGCGCCGCCTCTCGGCGGTCGGGACGCCCTCTGCGCCGTTCCCTCCTCCTCGACCGCGGGACCGCGACGCCTGCCTCCGGAGCGGAGAAGCAGCGTCGGTCCTGCCGTCGGTCAGGCCGCACCTTCCTGCAGCCAGCGCTGGAAGGTCAGCACCGTGTCGCTGTTGGTCAGGCCGGGGACGACGTGGCCGAACTGGCCGCCGGCGCCGCTGTGGTAGACGATGGTCGCCTCCCGGGCGACGGGGAGGGCCAGGCGGCGCAGGCGCCCGCCGTGGATCTCGGCGGGGACGAGGGTGTCGGCCGAGCCCGCCGAGATGCGCAGACGCGTGCGCGCCCAGGCCGACTGCGGGAGACGCGAGGGGTTGCCGTCGCGCAGGGCGTTGCGGTCGCCGCCGTAGACGGCGAGGACGCGTCCCGGGTCGCGCGACTCGGTGTCCTCGAGGTCGTAGACGCTGCTCGCGTGGTACGCGCCGTAGATGTTCGGGATCAGGCGGTTGGCGTAGGCCCAGCACAGCAGGGCGCCGCCGCCGGAGTTCGAGCGGAGGAAGCTGGCCCGCACGCTCCACAGCCCGGTCACGTACCGCACGGCGGCGGCCTGCGCGGCGAGCGCGGTCGAGTTCGTGTAGGCGGTGCTGCCTCCGTAATTGGGGCAGATGCTGACCATGCCCTGGTCGATGAGCTGGTCCGCGGAGTACTGGTAGGCGCCCGAGAGCGCCTCGTAGCTGCTCCCGCTCGCGTGGTAGTACCAGACGACGGGCACCGGGACGCCCCTGTTCGGGACGGCGGTGTGCGGGACGAAGAGGCGGGCCCGGTCGGTGCCGATCACGACGTCGACGATCTCGTAGGGCTTCCGGCCGACGCGGGAGGTCGCGGTGTCGGTGCGCGAGATCTCTCCGGGCAGGCGGGGGATCACCGAGTAGTTCGCGGCGGCGGCGGCGGGAGGGGCGACGAGGGCAGCGCCGGCGACTCCGGCTGCTCCGGCGAGAAGAATGCGGCGCGGGATTCCGCGCGAGGTGTCAGTCATATCGAGGTTCCTTCGGAGCTGTCGCCGGCTGCGTCGATCCCGCCGGCCCTTCTGATATCGACGTAGCCGATATCGACGCACGAGAAGTCTCGATCGACCCCCCGACCCACTGGTGAGTGTACGGGCCGCAGATGACATTCAGATGACGTGCGGATCACATCTGATCGCCTTTCGGCAATCACCGGGCTGCGCTGAAGAGGCGCCGGGATCGACCGGCGGACTTCTCGACAGCGCGCTGGAGGACGAAAGGCACAGCGCTTTCGGCTGAGACGACTCTCGCGGAGGCGGCGAGATCGAGAGTCTCGCGAGTGAGGCCCTCGATCCCGACGGTGACGGCGAGACCGGACTCGGCGAGCCGCGTCGTGATCTGCACCTGGTGGTCGTCGACGTGCTCGCCGGCGGCGGCCCGCCGGGGCACCAGGATCGGCACCCGGCCCTGCTGGATGGCGCTGAGCGCCGTGCCCACGCCGCCGTGCGCGAGGACGATGTCGGCCGCCGCCATCGCCTCGTTGAGCTCGTCGTGCGGCACGGAGTGGCGGCCCTCGATGCCCAGCTGCGAGACGTCGTTCGCTCCCGTCTGCCACAGCACCTCCACTCCCTCCAGCAGCGGTGCCAGCGCGGCGAAGAAGCGAGGGAACGGGTAGCCGTCCTGCGTCCCGACCGAGACGACGGCGCGGCGGATCGGCCGCGGAGCGACAGCCTCGACCCGGTACGTGTCGAAGATCGAGCCGCCGAACCGCCAGCGGTCGTCGGCCCACGAGCGGTACTGCGTGTACGTCGAAACGGCGGGGATCCGCGCGAGGATGCGGCCGGTGACCGAGGGACCGAGCACGCGCGCGGCGCTCTCGATGTAGTGGGCCGGGATGCCCCGGGACGCGGCGAGCGGGAGGAAGGAGAGGGCTGGACTCGCGCCGGTGCTGAACACCGCGTCGTAGGAGCCGCGGGCCAGGACCGAGCGGGCGATCGCCGCGTTCCGCAGCATCGGCACGACGGCGCGGGGCGGAGCGTCGGCCAGGTGCGTCACCCGTCGGTCGCTCAGGAGGGTACGGCTGAGCGCGCTGTCCACGGTGGCCCAGTGCTGCTCGGACGGGTCGACGCCGAGCAGACCCGAGAGAGCGAACATCTCCTTGAGATGTCCTCCCCCGGAACTGACGAACAGATACGAAGCCATACGCGCCTTCACTGGTGATGATCGATAACAGGCGTGTGGATGATCATCGTCCACTGAGGACGACCACCGATCCTGGAGCAGAAGTAGGCCGAGCCTAGCAGGACGAGTAGTCGAGAGCGGTACCGGAGGAGAACAGTTCACCTTCAACCACGGGGAATTACCGTCCGCACCGAAATCGATAGGCGCTCAGGTGAGAAAAGGAGCGGATCTCGCTTTCGATCCCTTATTGCGAAAGGCCGCCGACGTCAATGGCCTGCGGATCGACGATTCCGCTCGTATCGTCGGAGCCTCCGGCACCGACGCCGGTCGATGGAGGAGGAGCGCGATGAGCGACAGCGAGCAGAGCCGGCCCGAGCAGGACGGGCCCGTCATGGCCGGCAGCGACGACGCAGGCAACGACGAGAAGCTGAGCGGGCTGATCGACCAGGTCGAGCACGACCACGGTGCCGAGGGTGCGGGGGCGATGGCGGAGGCGCTGCGCGAGCGCGCCGACGAGACCGGCACCGACATCGCCGAGGAGCCCGAGGCCGGTTCAGGCCCGGTCGAGGACAGCGGGACCGCCCAGGTCTGAGGGCTGCGCGGACCGTCAGGGTGCGCGCCGCCTGGCGGAGATCGGGGCTCGGGTGACGCTCATCGTCGGCCCAGCGGTCCGGTCCCCTGCCAAGGAGCGCTCTGCGGTCAGGACCGGGGCCGCGGGGCGATCCTGCCGCGACCCCGCGACGTCGGTTCAGCACGACTCCTCGATCGCCGAACCGGCGGGGGTCTGCGGCCGCCCCGGAGTCGCGCAGAGCCCGGTGCTCGGCAGCCGGGGAGCCGAGCTGCCTCCCCGATCCGCCGCGCTCAGTCCGCGAAGATCGCGCCGACGGGCTCGCGCTTCTCCGCCTGGAAGCGGTCCTCGGCCCGGCCGAGCGCCCAGTAGGCGGAGAGCGAGAGAGCGCGCCGCTCCACGCCCCACTCGTCCTGCAGCAGGGCGCGCAGCTGCTTCATGGCCGTGCGCTCGCCGTGCGCGAACACCTCGAGCTCACCCTCGGGCCGCGGCTCGGCGCGCACCGCTGCGACCAGGGCGTGCCCGGCCTCGAGGCCGCCGCGGTGCAGCCAGCGCACCTCCACTCCGTCCGGAGCCGCGAGCACGAGCTCGTCCTCGGCGCCGTGCACCTCGATCAGCGCGAGTCCGCGCGCCTGCTCAGGCATCGCCTCAAGGGCGGAGGCGATCGCCGGCAGAGCGGAGTCGTCGCCGAGGAGCAGGTGCGCGGCCTCCACCCGCGGGGACCACGCGCCGCCGGGGGCCGAGAGCGCGACCCTGTCGCCCGGGCGGGCCGCGAGCGCCCACGGACCAGCGACTCCCTCGTCGCCGTGCACGACGAAGTCGATGGCGGCCGACTGCTCCTCGTGATCGAGCGAGCGGACGGTGTAGGTGCGGCGGACGGGCAGCTGCTCGGCGGGGACGCTCGAGCGCAGGGCGTCGAGGTCGAAGGGCGGCTCGAGCGTGGATCCGCGCGGTGCGAGGAGGAGCTTCACGTAGCGGTCGGTCGCGGCGAGCCGGCCCGGATCGGCGTCCGCCAGGAACGCTCCGAACCCCTCGCCTCCCAGGTGCACGCGCACGAGGTGCGCGGTGAGGCGCTCGGTCCGCAGCACGGTGAGCACGTGCTGATTGCGGGCGCGTCGTGGGCGGGCGGGGTGCGGAGCAGCGTCTGTCATCCCTTCAGCATGCCCAGCTCGGCTCCGGATGCGCCGAGCACACCCGCGATCTTCTCGAAGAGAACGGATGCTGCGGGTGTGCACGGGCGGCCGTTCCCGCCGAGCTGGCGCGAGGCGGAGGAGCGGCGGGCGCGGGGGCCGCGGCGCCCCTAGCCTCTCGGCATGACTGCGACGGCTCCGCGACTCCGCTCCGACCGCCTGGTCGTCCCCGATGTGCTGCGGGGAGTCGCCGTCGTCGCCATGCTGATCGCGCACGCGATGCCCCTCGTGCCGACGGCGCGGACGGGAGCCAGCGGCCTGATCGCGTGGAACATCAACGACCTCGCCTCTCCGCTGTTCGCTCTGGTGATGGGGATGTCGGCCGCCCTGGTGCTCGCGCGGCCCGGCGCCTCCGCCCGTCGTACCGTGCTGCAGAACCTGATCCGAGGGGCCGTGCTCATCGCGCTCGGTCTGTGGCTCGGCGGGTGGGGCAGCTGGATCGCGATCGTGCTCCAGTTCCTCGGCGTCACGCTCGCGATCGGCACACCGCTCCTGCTGCTGCGGCCGTGGCTGATCGGCGCGATCGCGGGCGTGCTCGCGCTGGTCGCCGGGCCGCTGAACGCCGCCGTGCTCGCGGCGGTCGGACCGGTGACGCCGTATCCCCCCGGCCCCCTCGACCTGCTCACCGTGTGGTTGTTCACCGGGCCGAGCTACCGGGTCACCAACCTGCTCCCCTTCTTCCTCCTCGGCGCGCTGCTGCTCCGGCACGGTTTCCGCCGCGATCGGCTGCTGCCCGTGCTCGCGGTGGTGGCCGTCGTCGCCTACCCGGTGCGTGTGGTGGTCGACCGGATCGCCGGGACGGACTCGGTCTCGGGAAGCCTCCCCGACACCCTGCACGACCTGGGGCTCGTGCTCGCGACCTACGTCGTCGTGGTGCTGCTCGCGACGGCTCGCGCGCCCGTCGTCGACCGGGTGCTCCTGCCGATGCGGGCGGTGGGCACCGTCGCGCTCTCGGTGTACGTGCTCCAGGTCGCGCTGGTCGCGGCGTTCGCGAAGGCGGGGCTCGGCTACTCCGCCGACACTCCGCTCGCGTTCCTCGTGCTCGTGTTCGGCGTCTGGGCGGTGGGCGTGCTGTGGTGGCGGTTCGTCGGCCTCGGGCCGATCGAGTGGCTGATCGGCCGGCTCACCCGCCTGGTGCCCGGCCGCTGACGGACCGGCGGCGGCCCCTCTCCGCCGCCGATCCGCCGCGGCTCAGCGCGCGAGCGACTCCGTGTGCCGCACGAGTGCCGGGCCACGGCCGGCGAGCACCAGATCGCGCACGGCCGTCACCGAGAGGGAATCGCGCACCCTTCGTGGTCTAGTATTCCGAGCGAATCTCACGATCCCGTCCGCGGTCTCGTGACGACGAGGTCTGGAGAAGGGGCGGTAGCGGTGGCGGATCTGGGTGCGATCGAGGAGGACGTTCCGTTCGCTGCGGGGGTGGCGGAGGCGGTGGTGTCGGCGTTCACCGACGCGGCGGCTGTGGTCGAGGGGCAGTCCGGTTCGCGGGCGGGGTCCGCGGTGACGGCGCTGGCGGAGTTCCGTGGCCGGTTCTCGGAGGTGTTCCGCCAGAACGCGCAGACCGGCGCGACAGACGCGGCCGAGCTGGTGGCGCGGCTGCGCGAGGTCGCGACGGCGGCCGGCCGGTTGCGGGACGAGGCCGCGAAGGAGCAGCGGCGCCGGGTCCTGGCGCGGGAGTGGAAGCGGGAGCAGGACTCCCGGAACCTGGTCGAGCAGCTCGGAGCGACGCTGTTCGGCGAGGAGGACCCGCCGGTCGGGCCTGCTGCCGAGCAGGTGTCGATCCCCGTCGAGCAGGGTGCGGTCGGGGCGCGTCAGACCCCGGCCCCGGGCGGCGGCGGGATGGGCGGGGGGACCTCGTCCGCGCGGCCGGAGGATCTGCGGGCGTTCGCCGATGCGTCGTCGTCCGCGAACGACGAGCTGCGGGAGCGTCCGGGGCGGTTGCGGGGCCTGCTGACGGATTTCGCTGAGCAGTGCCGGTGGGGGCATCTGGACGCGGACAGCGTGGTGTCGGGGGTCGTCTCGTGGCTGGCCGCGAACGACCAGGACGTGCAGTGGGCGCGCAGCATCGCGGACGCGTTCGCGGCGGCGGGCGGGGACGGAACGGTGTCCACGGTCGCGGACAGTGCGCTGGCCCTCGCGCTGGGGTCGGCGGGGGTGGCGCTGTCCCGGGAGGACATCGCGATCACGCCCGCTCAGGTGTACGGGGCGCCGCCGACGTCCGGCTACGCGGACGACCCGGTGAACACGACCACCGGGAACTTCCTCGAGACCGAGGTCGATCTGGGGTTCACCGGCGGAACGGGCTCGCTGCGGTGGGAGCGCACCTACAACTCCCTCGATGAGCGTGCCGGGGCGTTCGGTGCGGGCTGGTCCTCGGTGGCCGAGGTGCGGCTGCGGGTGGAGGACGACGGCGCGACCCTTGTGCTCCCCGACGGGCGGGAGCTGCTGTTCCCCCGCCAGGGCGAGGGCTGGGACCGGGCGGTCGGCGAGAGCCGATGGCTCGCCCGCGAGAGCGACCCGGAGGGCACGGGTGAGCGGCTCGTGGTCTCGGGGAACGACGGCTCCCGGTGGCTGTTCACGGCGGGCGGGCGGTGGCTGTCGGCGGGCAGCGGCCCGGGGACACGGGTCGACGTCGAGTACGACGAGCACGGCGCGCTGACGCGGCTGCGGCACGAGCGCGGCCGATGGGTGGCTGTGGAGTGGTCGGGCGGGCGGATCGTCGTCGCGCACGCCTCCGACGGCCGCCGGGTGGAGTACGAGTACGACGCCGGCCGGCTCGTCGCGGCGGCCGGGCCGGGCGGGACGCGCCGGTATGGCTGGAACGCCCAGGGTCTGATCGAGTCGGTGACGGACGCGGGCGGAGTCGTCGAGGTCCGCAACCGCTACGACGCGAAGCGACGAGTGGTGTCGCAGACCTCACCGTTCGGGCGCACCACCCGGTACGCCTACCTGCCCGGCCGGGCGACGGTCGTGTCGGACACGGACGGGTCCCGCTCGAACACCTGGATCTCGGACACCCGGGGCCGGCTCGTGGGGATCATCGATCCGGCGGGGCGCCGGCAGTCGATGAGCTACGACGCCGCCGGGAACCTCCTCACCGCGACCGGCCGCGACGGGACGGTCACCGCGCACGCCTACGACCATCGCGGCCGGCTCGTCCGCACGAAGACCCCCTCCGGCGCGGACATCACCCGCGGCTACGACGAGTCCGACCGGGTGACCACGGTCGTCGCCGAGCAGGGCGGAGTCACGAGCTACGAGTACGCGGACGACGAGGACCGCTCCCCGAGTGTCGTGATCGACCCGGAGGGTGGACGCACCCGTCTGACCTGGGTCGACGGCCAGCTGACCGAGGTCACCGACCCGGAGGGGGTGAGCGTCCGCCTCGGCTACGACCCGTTCGGGGATCTGATCAGCACGACCGACGCGGACGGGAACACCGCGCGTCTGCTGCGCGACCAGGCGGGCCGCGTGGTCGCCGCCGTGACCCCCTCCGGAGCGCGCACCGAGTACCGCTACACACCGGCCGGTCTTCTCGCTTCCCGCCGCGACCCGCTCGGCGCGACCTGGCGGTACGAGTACGACAGCGGCGGACGCCTCACCGCTCTCGTCGATCCGCTCGGGGCCCGCACCGTGATGGAGCACGGCGAGCACGGCGCGGTGTCCCGCACGATCGACCCGCTCGGCCGGGCGATCACGCGGGAGTTCGACGACCTCGGGAACGTCTCGGCCGCGCTGCTGCCGGACGGGAGCTCGTGGCGGTTCGCGTACGACGCGCTCTCGCGACTGACAGAGACCACCGACCCCGCCGGGCACCTCTGGCGCCGCGAGTACGACGCCGACGGCGCGCTGAGCGCCCTGATCGACCCGACCGGCTCGCGCGCCACCGTCTTCACCGACCCGCACACCACCGCCGTCTCGGACTCCGCCGCCTCCTCGCGCACCCGCTTCGACCCCCTCGGCCGGCCCGTCGCGACCGAGGCGCACGACGGATCCACGGCCCTCACCGTCTACGACAGGTGCGGCCGCCCCGTGGAACTCGTCGACGAGGAAGGCGGCCTCACCCACCTGATCCGCGACGCCGCCGGCCGCATCACCGAACAGATCGCCCCCTCCGGCGCCACCACGCGGTTCGAGTACGACCGGTGCGGGCGCCTCGCGTCCCTCACCGATCCGGCCGGCGCCTCGACGACGCTCGAGTACGACGCCGACGGGCGCCAGATCCGCTGGAGAGGACCCACCGGCGAGACCGGCTGGAGCGAGTACGACGCCGCTGGCCGCGCCACCGCCCGGCACACCCCCGGCCGCGGCACCGCCCGCTACCGCTACGACCCGCTCGGCCGCGTCGTCTGGTCCCACGACTCCTGGCACGGCACCCGCCGGTTCCGGTACGACGCGGCCGGGCGGCTCGTCGAAGCCGTCAACGGCATCGGCGGCGTCACCCGGTACGAGTACGACGACCGCGGCCGCAACACCGTCATCATCGACCCCCTCGGCGGCATCACCCGGCGCACCTTCGACGCCACCGATCACGCCGTCGCCGCCACCGATCCCCTCGGCCGCACCACGACCGCCGGCTACGACCCCGCCGGCCGCCAGCTGTGGCAGCAGGACCCCGAGGGGCACCGCCTCTCCTGGACCTACGACGCCGCCGGCCGCGAAACCAGCCTCACCGCCGACGGACGCCTGCTCTCCGAAACCCGCCGCGACCTCCGCGCCCGGCAAGCGGTGATCATCGACCACACCGGCCCCGACGGACCCCTCGAGCACACCCTCACCTGGAACCGCCGCGACCAGCTCATCCGCCGCACCCGCAACGACCGCGGCCTCGCCTGGGAGTACGACGCCGACGGCAACCGCACCGCCGTCATCGGCCCCGACGGTGCCCGCACCCGCTACGAACGCGACAGCACCGGACGGGTCACCGCGATCGAACACCCCCGGCTGGGCCGTGCCACGTTCGAGTACGACGCCGCCGGACACCTCATCGCCTCCACCGCCGGAGGGATCGCTCAGACCTGGCGGCACCACGACGGCTTCGTCACGGAGCACAGCACCGGGACGGGAGCGGGCACCGGGTCGTCGCTGACCCGCATGACCCGGGACGAGGACGGCCGCATCACCCGCCTCGACGCACCCACCGGCGGCGTCGACTACCGCTACGACGACGCCCAACAACTCCTCGAAACCCGCGCAGAGGCGGGCACGACCCGATTCGAGTACGACGCCGGCGGACGCCCCACCCGCGAGACCGACTCCGACGGCCGCACGAGCGTCCACGACTACGACGCCGCCGGCCAACTGCTCTCGACCACCCGCGACGACGGCACCCGCGTCGAGTACG
>NZ_LIIN01000017.1 GCF_001634385.1 Rathayibacter tanaceti
CGGTGGCCTGGTCGCGCTCTCGTTCGTCGCGCGATCGTCGCGGCCACCTCGCTGCCCGCCACCCTCCCTCCTCACCGCCGAGGACGTGCAGGCGCTCAGCCCCACGTCGCCGATGGACGCCGATCTGAGCCGCGGATCCCAGTCGTTCGTCGCCGGCGAGGTCACCGGCGAGGCCGTCGCCCGCGACGGCTTCGGAGTGCAGGAGCGCAAGACCCAGACCAACGTCGCTGACATCGTCCGCACCTCGGACACCGGCTTCACCAACGACCCGAACGCGTCGATCCAGTGGCCGTTCGCCGTCGGCGTGCCGGTCGGCGACCGCTTCGGCTACCGCAACTGCGCGGGCTGCTCCGTGAACCACGGCGGCACCGACTTCAACCCCGGCAACGGCTCGCCGATCCAGTCCATCGCGGACGGCGTCGTCCGCACGGTGATCGACGGCGAGGGCTCGCTCGGCGTCCACGTGATCGTCGACCACGAGATCGACGGGCAGCTCGTGTCCAGCGTTTACGCGCACATGCAGCACGGCTCTGCGGCTGTCAACGAGGGCGACCCGGTGAAGGTCGGGCAGCTGCTCGGCCTGGTCGGTTCGACCGGCATGTCGACCGGCCCGCACCTGCACTTCGAGATCCGCCTCGACGGAGTCACGAAGGTCGACTCCTACCTCTGGCTCAAGGCGAACGCCGGGCGCTGAGCCGCGGCGCCCCACCCGCCCGTGCCCCGCGCGAGCTGCGGGGCACGGGCGCGGTGCGCACGACCCGGTGCGATGCGCACCTGATCGCCACGCGCCTCTGCAACGGCGGTTCCCGTGGAGTCGTCACCCCCGCCGATCGCCCGGGCCACCGCCGAGCGGCAGCCAGCGCTACTCCGCCCGCAGCCAGACCGTGGTGTCAGCGGCCAGCGCTGGCTCCAGCAGCTCCTCCGACGAGAGCACGACCGAGCCGACCGGCAGCTCGACCGGAGCCGCTCCGATGTTCGCGATCACCGTGATCCCGCCATTGCGGAACGCAAGCACGCCGTCGGGGTAGCCGTCGAGCCACTCGATCGCGCCCGAGCCCAGATCCTCCGAGCGGCGGACCGAGAGCAGTGCGCGGTACAGCTCGAGGGTCGACCCCTCGACGCCGAGCTGACGGTCACGAGCGAGCAGTGCCCAATCGTCGGGCTGAGGCAGCCACGAGTCACCGGTGGGGCTGAAGCCATAGGCGGGCGCATCCGCCTCCCAGGGGATCGGCACTCGGCAGCCGTCGCGGCCGTATCGCTCACCGCCGGTCCGGAACCACGTCGGGTCCTGGCGTGCGGAGTCGGGCAGGTCGATCGCTTCTGGGAGCCCCAGCTCCTCGCCCTGGTAGACGTAGGCGGAGCCGGGGAGCGCGAGCATCAGGGCCGTCGCGGCGCGTGCCCGGCGCAACCCCAGCACCGGGTCCGGGAGGCCCGGCGTGCGCGGGCCGATGCCGTAGCCCTGCGGGTTGTCCCTCGTGAGCGCGAGCCTGCTGGCGTGACGCACGACGTCGTGATTCGAGAGCACCCACGTCGAGGGGGCGTCGACCGCAGCGAAGGCCTCGACCGAGGAGTCGATGATGTCGCGCAGGGCAGGGCCGTTCCACGGGGTCTCGAGGTAGGCGAAGTTGAAAGCCTGGTGCATCTCGTCCGGGCGCACCCAGCGCGCGAGCTTCGAGAGCGGCTGCACCCACGCCTCGGCGCAGAGCACGCGGTCGTCCGGGTACTCGGCGAGGAGGGAGTGCCAGTCACGGTAGATCTCGTGCACGCCGTCCTGCGCCCAGTACGGCGCGGTGGCGGGCTCCTCGCCGTCGGCGGGGGCGACTCCGCCCATCGAGCCGCTGTCGGCCGGCGGCGTGTAGTCGGGCAGGCCCTCGGCCTTGATCATGCCGTGGGCGACGTCGACGCGGAAGCCGTCGACTCCGCGGTCGAGCCAGAAGCGCAGCACTCGCGGAAGCGCTCACGGACCCACGCGTCGTCCAGTCGAAGTCGGGCTGCGAGCTGTCGAAGAGGTGCAGGTACCACTGGCCCGGCGCGCCGTCCGGCTCGGTGACGCGCGTCCAGGCGGGGCCTCCGAAGACCGACTCCCAGTTGTTGGGTGGCAGCTCACCGGCGGCGCCGCGGCCGTCGCGGAACAGGTAGCGCGCACGCTCGGCGCTTCCGGCGGGAGCGGCGAGCGCCTCCTGGAACCAGCGGTGCGCGCTCGAGGAGTGGTTGGGGACGAGGTCGACGATGATGCGGATTCCGAGCGCGTGCGCCCGGGCGAGCATCGCGTCGAAGTCGGCGAGGGTGCCGAAGAGCGGATCGACGTCGCAGTAGTCGGCGACGTCGTAGCCCGCATCCTTCTGCGGTGAGGTCATGAACGGCGAGAGCCAGACCGCGTCGACCCCCAGCTCCGCGAGGCTCGGGAGTCGCGAGGTGATGCCGGGCAGGTCGCCGATGCCGTCGCCGTCCGCATCCGCGAAGGAGCGGGGGTAGATCTGATAGATCACGGCGGTGCGCCACCATTCGGTGCCCGGGCGGCGCTCGGCCTCGGGGAGGGGGCCGGCGGAGTTCTCGGGCGCGCCGAAGAGAGCGGAGTCCAGGGTCATGCGTCGAGTTTATCGGGAGGGCCGGACGTCGCGATCGGCAGGGCCGGACGCCGCGATCGACTCTCTGCCCTAGGGTCGATGAGTGAGCGAAGAGACCCCCGACGCCGCCCGCGCCCGACGCCGCAGGGCACTGCTCTGGGTGGTCCCGCTGCTGGTGCTGCTGATCGGCGGCCTCCTCGCGGTGACGCTCGCGCTCGGCGGTTTCGCCGTGCGGAGCATGACCGGTGCCGGGAGTGTCTCCGCGGTCCTCTTCCCGTCGGCCTGAGCGCGCTCTGCTGCCGAGAGCGAGTGGGCGCGCGAGAAGTTGCGCGCCGTCCTCTGACCCGGACGTGCCGCGGCTCAGGCCGTGGCGGCCGGGCCGCCCTCATCCTCGGGCTCCGGTTCGGAGGAGGTGCGTGCCGCCTCCCCGGATGCGTGCCCGGTCTCGGCGCCCGTCGCGCGGGCCTGCTCGTCGGCGCGGCTGACCGCCTCCGCCAGCTCGTCGACCACGAGGAAGCCCGGCGAGACGGCCTCGGCCCGGTACGCCGCCCGCCCGACCATGTGGGCCGAGACCGGCACCGTCAGCAGCTGGAAGCCGATCACGAGCACGATCGTCCCCGCGGCGGCGAAGCCAGGATTGCGGATCGCGACGGCCAGCATCACGCAGATGAGACCGAGCACCTGAGGCTTGGTGCCCGCGTGCATCCGCGAGAGGAGGTCGCCGAAGCGGAGCAGGCCGACCGCCGCGATCAGCGAGAGCAGCCCGCCGGCGATGAGAAGCACGGCGGTCAGGACATCCAGGAACAGCTCCACGTCAGTCCTCCTCGCGGTTGGCCATGAACTTGGCGACGCTGATCGATCCGAACACGGCGAACAGGGCCAGCCCGAGAGCGACGGGCAGGGTGCGCGCATGGTGGTTGACCGCCATCTCGGCGCCGATCCCGCAGATGATCGTCGCGACGAGCACGTCGGCGGCGACCACCCGGTCGAGCACCGACGGGCCTCGGAGGATGCGCACCAGTGCGAGCAGGCACGCCGCGCCGAACACGGGCACCAGGATCCAGACCAGCCAGCCGATCATCGGACCGCCCCCGCTCCCCTGTCGAGCGGCTGGTTCACGCGCTGCACGTCCTCGCGCGAGCCGATCGCGCGGACGATGCGCGCCTCCGACTCCAGCACCGTGCGGCGCACCTCCTCGATCCGCTCGTCCTCGTCGTGGGTGACGCCGAGCACGTGCAGGTAGAGCACGTTCAGCTGCGGGTCGACGTCGATCACGAGCGAGCCCGGGACGAGCGAGACGGCCTCCGTCGTCCACACCAGCATCCCTTCGGAGCGGCTGCGCAGGTGCACGGCGACGATCGCGTTGTGCACCGGGACGGGCAGGGTGAGGATCTGCCAGGAGACGCGGACCGAGGCGACCGCGATGTCGACGAGCAGCCGGAGGAGGAACACCAGCACGAACCACGGGTTCACCCGGTTCGAGAACTCGACCGGAGGCAGGTAGAAGACCCGTGTGATCAGCAGGGCGACCAGGAATCCCGAGACGATCGAGAGCACCGAGACGTCGTCCCAGAGCAGCACCCAGATGCCGACGAGGGTGACGAACATCGCGACGCGGTTCCAGACGTCGACGCGGCGGCGCGGGCTCATCGCGGTCCCTCCTCGCCGAAGGACGAGTCGCGGTAGACGGTCGCGATGTAGGTCGCGGGGTCGGCGACGTCGCGTGCGGCGTGCGCGCTGGCGTCGTAGAGCGGGCCGGCGCCGATCGTCAGCGCGACTCCGACCACGACCATGCCGGCGGTGGCGAGCACCATCATCGGCGGGGAGTGGCGGGTGCGGATGCTGCCCGTGTCGTGAGGGTCCTCCTGGAGCTGGTCGATGAGGGGCGACTCGTAGCCGGGCACCTCCTCCTGGCGGCGCCAGAAGGCCATGTTCCAAACCCGGGCGACCGCGTAGAGCGTGAGCAGCGAGGTGACGGCCCCAGCGGCGATCACAGCCCAGATCAGCCACGACGGCTGCTCGACCGCCGACTCCGCGCCCGCCACGAACAGGCCGACCTTGCCGAGGAAGCCGGTGAACGGCGGGATGCCGCCGAGGTTCATCGCGGGCACGAAGTAGAGCAGGGCCAGCAGCGGCGACGCCTTGAGTAGCCCGCCGAGGCGGAGGATCGAGGTCGTGCCGCCGACCCGCTCGATCAGGCCGGTGGCGAGGAACAGCGTCGTCTGCACGGTGATGTGGTGGATCACGTAGAAGATGGTCGCGGCGTACCCCGCCGAGGTGCCGATCGCGATGCCGAACACCATGTAGCCGATGTGGGAGACGAGGGTGAACGACAGCATCCGCTTGATGTCGGCCTGCGCGACGGCGCCGAGGATGCCGACGACCAGGGTCAGCAGCGCCACCACCAGCAGGACCTCCTGCAGTCTGCCGCCCGGGAACAGCAGCGTCTCGGTGCGGATCAGGGCGTAGACGCCGACCTTCGTGAGCAGGCCCGCGAACACGGCGGTCACCGGTGCCGGGGCCGTGGGGTAGGAGTCGGGGAGCCAGAACGACAGCGGGAACACGGCCGCCTTGATCCCGAAGCCCAGCAGCAGCACCACGTGCAGCACGAGCTGCACATCGGCCGGAAGCTCGGCGATCCGGATCGAGAGCTGCGCCATGTTGACCGTGCCGGTCGCTCCGTAGAGCAGGCCGATGGCCGAGAGGAAGAAGACGCTGGAGACCAGGCTCACAACCACGTAGGTCGTGCCCGCTCGGATGCGCGGGGCGGTGCCGCCGAGGGTGATCAGCACATAGCTGGCCGCGAGCAGGATCTCGAAGCCGACGTAGAGGTTGAAGAGATCGCCCGCGACGAAGGCGTTGAGGATTCCCGCCGAGAGGATCAGGTAGGTCGGGTGGAAGATCGTGACCGGTGTCTCGCGGTTGCCGTCGACGAGGCCCTGGCCCACCGAGAAGAGCAGGACGCCCAGGAGCGTGATCGAGGTGATCACCAGCATCAGCGCGGCGAGTGGATCGACGACGAGCACGATGCCCCACGGCGGCTCCCAGCCGCCCACGTAGACGGCGCTGCCGCCCTCGTCACCGGTGAGGACCAGCACGAGCATGACCGACGAGAGGATCAGGACGGTCGAGAGCGTCACGATGTTGACGGTGATCTGCGCGCGCCGGTGGCGGCCCAGGATCAGCGCGACGGCCGCTCCCAGGAGGGGGAGGGTGACGACGAGCGGGATCAGGGCGTTCATCGGTCCTCCTGCCTGTCGTCGGTCATGGCGCTCTCCCCGTGCTTGGCGGCGGTGCCCTCGTCGCTGGACTCCAGTAGCACGTCGAGGGCCCGGTCGTCGGCGGTGGTCTGGGCCGAGATGCCCGCTGCGTCCGCTCGCACCGAGGTGTCGGTCTCGTCGTCCTCGACCTGGTCGGCGTTGGCGAGTCGCCAGCGCCGGTAGATCATGGCGAGGAGGAAGGCCGAGATCCCGAAGGTGATCACGATCGCCGTCAGGATGAGCGCCTGGGGAAGCGGATCAGCCATCTCGTCCGCCATCTGCTCGTAGGAGCGACCGTCGTCGGTCACGAACGGGGCGGTGCCCGAGCGTCCGGCCATCAGCAGGATGAGGATGTTGGTCGCGTTGCCGACCAGCAGAAAGCCGATCAGGATGCGGGTGAGGCTCCGCTCAAGCATCTGGTAGACGCCCGCGGCGTACATCACCGCCATCACGGCGACGAGGACGACGGTGATGCTCACGCGTCCCCCCGTCCCGGGCCGCCGACGACGGTCGACCCGGTGGGGAGCCGCGTCTCGAGACCGTCGACGGTGCCCGCGCCGGGGCCGGGGGTGCTCTCGGTCGAGTGCGTGACCCCGTCGCCCGAGGGGGCGCCGTTCTCGGCCTCCTCGCCGTGGCGGTCGACCTCGCCGCCGAGGCTGCGGAGGATGTCGAGGGTGAGACCGATCACGATCAGGTACACCCCGATGTCGAAGAGGGTGGAGGTGCCGAGGTGGAGCTCACCCAGAACGGGCACCTCGAGGTCGAGCCAGCTCGATTCCAGCACCTCGAGGCCGAAGGCGAGGGAGGACACCGCGGTGCCCACGGCGAAGAGGAGTCCGAGCCCCAGCACCTTGCCGGCGTCGATCGGCGCGGCCTCGCCGAGCTCGAACCGGCCACCCGCGAGGTAGCGCGCCACGAGCGCGAGACCGGCGAGCAGGCCGCCCGCGAAGCCTCCGCCCGGGGTGTTGTGACCGGTGAAGAGCAGATAGACCGACACGATCATCGCGGGGTGGAACAGGAGGCGCACCAGCACCTCGAGCACGATCGAGCGGTTCTCGGGTCGGAGGGTGCGGCCGGCGACGAGCCACGAGCCGCGGTCGCCGGTCGTGTCGGACTCTGAGGAGGGGGACGTGAGATCCATCGCCCGCTCGCGGCGGTCGCCCGCTCCCTGCGTGTCGAGGCGGGGAGCGCCTCCGGCCCGGCTGGAGAGGAAGATCAGGCTCGCGACACCCGTGGCGACGACCACCAGTACCGAGATCTCGCCCATCGTGTCCCAGGCGCGGATGTCGACGAGCAGCACATTGACGATGTTGCGGCCTTTGCCCTCCTCGTAGGCGAGGCGGGGGAGTTCTGCGGAGATCGGCGTGGCCGTCCTGGCGCCGAGGGCGATCGTCGCCGCGACCGCCATGACGCCTCCGACCGTGATGCCGATGATCGCACGCAGGCGCTTGCGCATCGGCTGGTGCTTCGCCGCGATGCGGGTCGGGAGGCGGCGCAGCACGAGCACGAAGACCACCAGGGTGACCGTCTCGATCAGGGCCTGGGTGAGCGCGAGGTCGGGCGCGCCCTGCAGGGCGAAGAGGGCGACCATCCCGTACCCGGTGGCGCCGGCCAGCAGCACGGCGGCGACACGGTTGCGGGCCACCGCGCAGAGGACCGCGGCGAGGATCATCACGGCCGCGACCGCGAGCTGACCCGGGGTGTCCCAGAAGACGATGTCGCCGGGCCAGGTGCGGTTCAGCGCCGCCGCGCCGCCGACTCCGAGCACGAACACCGAGAAGATCACCGTGAGATAGCGGGGGAGCGAGCCCCGCTGCACGAACTCGGTGACCGTGCTCGCCACACGGTCGAGCCAGCGGACGGTGGCCCAGTAGCCCTCGGCCGAGTCGATCCAGTTCGGCAGCACCGACTGCGCACGGGCGACGGCGACCCGCTTGGCGAAGAGAAGGAGACCGATCGCGATAACCAGGCGCTGAGCCCGAGCGCGGGCTCGAAGCCGTGCCAGAGTGCGAGGTAGTATCCGCCGTGGGCCGAGGACTCGGCCGCCGCGGCGAGCTGCGGGTCGGCGTCGGGAGCGGCGTACGGCAGTGTGTCGGCGTAGACGGCGACCAGCGGGTCGAGCACGGAGGCGGCGAGCCCGCCAGCGGCGCCGGCCGCGGCGAGCAGCACCGGTGCAGCGGTGAAGATCCACGGCTCGGCGTGCAGCTCGGTGTCCTCGAGGCCCTTCTTCCGGGCGAAGGCCCCCCAGAAGAAGCGGGCCGAGTAGGCGACGGTGAGGATCGAGCCGAGGACGAGTCCGATCAGCGCGACCCAGGCCCAGAACGAGCCCTGCTCGATCGCCGAGATCAGGCTGGTGAAGACCGCCTCCTTGGCGACGAAGCCCAGCAGCGGCGGGATGCCCGCCATCGAGAGGACGCCGAGCAGTGCTGCGGCGGCGAGGACCGGCGAGCGGCGGCCGAGGCCGCTGAGCTTGCGCAGATCGCGGGTGCCGCCCGGTGGTCGACGATGCCGACCACGAGGAAGAGCAGCGCCTTGAAGAGAGCGTGCCCGAGCAGGAGGGTCAGCCCGGCCAGCGCCGCGTCGCGCGAGCCGAAGCCCACCGCGACGGTCAGGAAGCCGAGCTGACTGACCGTGCCGTAGGCGAGCACGAGCTTGAGGTCGTACTGGCGGAGCGACCGCCAGCCGCCGACGAGCATCGTCCAGACGCCGACGCTGACCACGACGGGCAGCCACACGGAGTCGTCGGCGAAGCCGGGAGCGAGGCGTGCGACGAGGTAAATGCCGGCCTTGACCATCGCGGCCGCGTGCAGGTAGGCGCTGACCGGCGTCGGAGCGGCCATTGCGGCAGGCAGCCAGAAGTGGAACGGCACCAGCGCCGACTTCGAGAAAGCGCCCAGCAGCACGAGCACGAGCGCGACCGACACCGACGGACCGGAGGGAGCGGCGGCGACGATCCTCGCGAGACTCGTGGTGCCGGACTCGACGATCAGCACGATGAGGCCGACCAGCATCGCCAAACCGCCGAGTGTCGTGACCAGCAGGGCCTGGAGGCCGGCACCGCGGCTCTCCTTGCGGCCGCTGTAGTGGCCGATCAGCAGGTAGGAGAGGACGCTCGTCGCCTCCCAGAAGACGAAGAGCACGATGACGTCGTCAGCCGTGACCAGGCCGTACATCACTCCGGCGAAGGCGAAGAGCAGCGCGGCGAAGCGACCGAGCGAGGGCTCGTCCCTACTGAAGTAGCCGGCGCAGTAGGCGAGCACGAGCGCGCCGACTCCGCTGACGACGAGGGCGAGCACGAGCGAGAGCGCGTCGAGCCGGAACGAGAGCGCGATGTCGAGCGCTGGGATCCACGGGACCGTCTCGCGGATCTCACTGCCGCCGAGGACCGCAGGCAGTGCGGTGGCCGTGGCGATGAAGCTCGCAGCGGGCACGAGGGCCAGGGCATAGAACGTCTTCGGGCCGAACCGGTCCACCACCCACGGGGTGACGATCGCGAGAGCGAACGAGATCACCAGGATGAGGAGCATCACATGTTCCTCCCAAGGTGTACCCAGCGCAGTCGTCGGTCAAGAATACCGGAGGCCCTTCCGGCAGAACCTGAGCGGGAGGAGGCTTGACGGGCGCTGCCGCCCTCTAGCGTGGGAGTCATGGCCCGCTCCCTCCTGCCCGATCAGCTCTGCCGACTCCGCGTGCACGACCTCGCCAGCGGAGTCGCGACGACCGTCTTCGCCTCGGACTCGATGCTCGTCGAGGCGCCGAACTGGACGCCGGACGGTACGGCACTGGTGGTCAACGGCGACGGCGTGCTCTTCCGCCTTCCGCTCGAGGGGGCGCCCGTGCTCGAGCCGATCCCGCTCGACGGAGTCCCTGCCGAGCTCAACAACGACCATGTGCTCGCTCCGTCCGGAGACACCGCCTACGTCTCGGCGCGCGACGGGCACCTGTACGCGGTCGCCCTCGACGGCTCCGTGCCTGCCCGCCGCCTGACGGGCGAGCGGGAGGGTGGCCGCTTCAAGCACTACCTGCACGGGATCTCGCCCGACGGCACTCTGCTCGCCCTCATCGGAGGCGGCGACGCCTCCGGCGAATGGCGGACGGACGTCTACACGATGCCGGCGGAGGGAGGCGCGCTCACCGCGCTCACCGATGACGCGTTCCCCGACGACGGCGTCGACTTCTCGGCCGACGGGCGCACCCTGCTGCTCAACTCCGAGCGTGCGGGCAGGGGCGCCCAGTTGTTCCGGATGGCCCTCGACGGCTCGGGGCTCACCCGGCTGGTTGAGTCGGACACGGTCGACTGGTTCCCGCACGAGTCGCCGGACGGGCGGCACGTCCTCTACCTGTCCTATCCCGCGGGGACGTCGGGGCATCCGGAGAACCTGGAGGTGGAGCTGCGGCTGCTCGACCTCGCCGGACGGACCGCGACGGCGCCGGGGAGAGTGCTGGAGCGGCTCGTCGGCGGGCAGGGGACGATCAACGTCGCGGGCTGGGCTCCTGACTCGACCCGCTTCGCCTACGCGGACTACCCGATGGGTCCGCTCCACGACGCCTGAGTGCTTACCGCGCATGAGCGGGATGGGGAGCGAGTGGGCCTGCTCGCAGGAGTTGAATCGGAGGATGAGCATCGACAGTGCAGCCTCCCCCTCGACCACCCGCGCACCCCTCGGCGACTCCGGCATCGACGTCTTCCCGCTCTCGCTCGGCGGCAACGTCTTCGGCTGGACCGCGGGCAGACAGACGTCTTTCGACGTCCTCGACGGCTACGTCGCGGCGGGCGGTGATTTCATCGACACCGCCGACTCGTACTCGGCCTGGGTCCCGGGCAATCGGGGCGGCGAGTCCGAGACGATCATCGGCGAGTGGCTCGGCCGGCGCTCCGGCTCCCGCGACGACGTGGTCATCGCGACGAAGGTGAGCCGCCACCCGCAGTTCACCGGGCTCGCGCCCGACACCGTCCGCGCGGCGGCCAGGGCGTCGCTCGAGCGCCTGAGGACCGACCGCATCGACCTCTACTACGCGCACTTCGACGACGAGGCGGTGCCGATGGAGGACATCGCCCGGGTCTTCTCGGAGCTGGTCGACCAGGGTCTGGTGCGGGCGATCGGAGTCTCGAACGTCAGCGCCGAGCGCGTCGCCTCCTGGCTGCGCATCGCCGCAGAGGAGGGACTGCACGCGCCGGTCGCGCTCCAGCCGCACTACAACCTGGTCGAGCGTGGGATCGAGGCCGACCTGCTGCCGCTCGCGCGTGAGGCGGGCCTGGCCGTCGTGCCCTACTACGCCCTCGCCTCCGGCTTCCTGACCGGCAAGTACCGCGACGGCTCGACGCCCGAGGGCCCGCGCGCCGACGGCGCCGCCCGCTACCTCGATGCCCGCGGGCGCCGCGTGCTCGCCGCGCTCGACACCGCGGCCGAGGCGCACGGAGTCGAGGTCGCGACGGTCGCACTCGCGTGGCTCCGCTCGCAGCCCGGAGTGGTCGCACCGATCGCGAGCGCCCGGGTGGTCGAGCAGCTGCCGGCCTTGACCGCCTCGGCGCCCTCGAGCTGAGCGCGGAGGAGCTCGCAGCGCTGGACACGGCGAGCCGCCCGTAGCACCGCCAGGTGGCCGCGGGACGCGACTCCCGCGGTCATCGTCGCGCCCCGGAGGTGCTATCGTCTAACGGTGCCAAATCGCGGGCGCGCCCTCGAACGGGCCGTCAGACCCGCAGGTGCGCCCCCTTAGCTCATTGGTAGAGCACTTCCTTGGTAAGGAAGAGGTAGTGGGTCCGATTCCCACAGGGGGCTCCGTTCCCCGCAGGCCAGGCCTGCGAGAACGAGCGGCGGGGTAGCTCAGGTGGTTAGAGCACACGGCTCATAATCGTGGTGTCGCGGGTTCGAGTCCCGCTCCCGCTACCGCAGAGTCATATTCACACAGATGACAGCACGATATCGGCTGGGCCAGTCTCGGTGGAGGCGTCGGAGTTCTCTCCGGCGCCTTTTCGTGTTGCTCGTGCCTGCGCGGCGTCGCGGATCGCGCTCGGGGCGGGCTGTCGCTGGGGCACGACGGTGGTCTGGTGGCCATCGTCGTGGACACAGTCGTTCGCGAAGAAGGCTACGACGAGCCTCCGCTTCACCTCATCGGCGGATGCGAGGTACAGGGCCTCGAGCCGCATCAAAGCCCAATTTCAGGAGTATAAGAATGGTTAGTGGATCGCCGGCCGAATTGTTGGCTTTCCTTGGCGGTGACGTACGGGCCGCTGCGTTGCAAGAGGTGCGCAGTCTTTATGTCCGAGACCGTCACGCCTTCTTGTCCGACTACTTTGGGCCAGATGTAGATATAGGTGAGTCAGATGTAAGTAAGGCGCTCTTCGAGTGTGATTCGGCCACTGATTTGGCTTTCGCCCTTGGCACTCTTCTCTGGGATGCAGAGGAGCTAGGTGTGGCTGTCGAGTTCTTCCGATTTAGCGCGAAGGGCGGCGACTTGTGGCGGCAGCTCCACCTTGCTGAGGCGCTCGAGTGGACTGATTCCTGGGAGGAAGCTCTCGAAATATCGGAAAAGCTTCGAATCTTAGAGTTTCGGGGAAGAGTATTTGCTGCGGGCCTCGCGGGAATCATTCGTTTTGAACGTCTCGGTGACTCCGGCGACCAAGTCGTTGCACTGCTGAACGAAGCGGCCCCTTATGCGGGGGATTTTGCGGTAGGTCTGGCAGACGTGCGTGCGTCTCGAGGTGAATTTAGTGCCGCCCGCGAGCTACTCGAGCTGGAACTGGCAAGCGAGCAGCCCCGCGTATTTCGTAAACTCGCAGATCTTCTAATGGAAGGGTTTTCCGATTTTTACGGAGCGGAAAAAATGTATCGGCGCGGTATTCAGCTAGGTGACTGGTACTCCGCCTATAATCTCGCCAAGTTGTTTGTCGATCAACAACGCGTCCACGAGGCGCGCGAGCTTCTTGAGTGGGCCTCTGCTCGCGGTGGTGATGATGATGTTCTCGCTTTGCTTTCGCGTATTGATAGCTAGCAGATCATTCATCGAGGGCGGTGGAAAGCTCCGGTTGTCGAAGGGTAGGCGACGCTCTGCGAGTCGGTGATATTCGAATCTTTTGCCCCACATGTCAAACCTCCTTGCAGAGCGTCGCCCGGAATCAATCGACGCGGTGCGGCTCTCGTTCGTCCTCGCTCCTCCGCCATGGTGGCGGCAATCGACGCTGGCAGACCTGCGCAGGCCACTGACGTCGAGGATGTCGCCCTCAACGCGGTCAGCGAGGAACGCCAGCGCGGCCGAGATGTTGACGCACGCAGCTGGAGCTGACGGACATGCGGTCTGCGGTCTTCCGAACCGACGCACCTGCGAGCTAGAGGCGCTCGGCGTCTGCTTGTTGCTCGATCGTGAGGGGCCGACGCCGGCGCCCGACTCCTGACGTCTGCTCGCTCGAGCACCACTTCGACCGGTCGGGTCTCGGCGAGAAGGCTCGCGGCGAGTTCGGGCGTCCTGCACCTGCTGAGGTCCTTCAGCAGCCCGCCGGTCTGCAGGACGGCCGAGACGAGTCCGTGTGCGATCGCGGCGCGCGGCCGCCGCCCGAAGACCCTCACCTCGCCGGAGTCCGGGGCCGAGAGGCCGAGGAGCATGTCGATGGTCGTCGTCTTGCCCGCGCCGTTCGGGCCGAGGAAGGCGACGATCTCGCCGGCGTGGACCGTGAGGTCCACGCCCGCGACGGCGGCGACGGAGCTGAAGCTCTTGGTGAGGGCGGTCGCCTGGACGGCGAGGTCGGTCGAGGTCATGCCCTCAGCCTGCCGAGGGGCCCGCCCGCGCGCCTCGGCCCTCTGTCACCACGGAGCCATGACATCCGTCACCCCTCGTCTCGGCCGCGAGACGCCAGTGAGACTCCACAGCGCGACCCGCGGCGGCCGGTTCAGACCGTACAGCCCGCGAAGAGCACGTCCTCGGAGGAGACGAGGTCGTCGAGAGTGAGCAGACGGTCGAGGTCGTGGCCCGCGGCCAGGGCGTTCGCCCGCTCGCCGGGTGTCTGCGGGGCGAGGCGGCCCTCCATCACGCCGCCGAGGGCGCGGACGGCGCAGGCCGCGACCACTCCCTCCGGGGTCCCTCCGACGCCGAGCACCAGGTCGACCCGACCTGCAGGATCGGCCGCCTCGATCGCGACCGAGACGTCGCCCTCGCCGCGCAGCGCGAGTGCGACCCCTGCCTCCCGCAGTGCCGCGACCAGCCCTGTGTGCCGCGGCTTGTCGAGCACGGCCACCACCAGCTCGCCCACCGGCCTGCCGAGCGCGGCGGCCAGACGCACCGCGTTCTCACCCGGGGTGAAGTCGAGCGAGACTGCGTCGCGCCCCGCCCCGGAGCAGACCAGCTTGTCCATGTAGAACACGTCGCGCGGGTCGAACAGTGTGCCGCGCGGTGCCAGCGCGATGACACTCACCGAGCCGGGCAGCCCCTCGGCCGTGAGACGGGTGCCGTCCAGCGGATCGACCGCCACGTCGCAGCAGGGAGCGGCGGCGCGCCCGAGGCGCTCGCCGTTCGCGAGCATGGGCGCCTCGTCCTTCTCGCCCTCACCGATCACGACGACGCCGTCGAACGGAGCCTCGGCCAGCACCGCCCGCATCGCCGCCACCGAGGCCGCGTCCGCAGCGAGCTTGTCGCCGCGGCCGTACCAGCCGCGCGCCGCCTCCGCGCCGCGCGCACGCTCGCGCGACCGCCTCCCGCAGCTCGGGCGAGTAGGCCGAGGCGGTGAGTAGCCGCACATCGCTCACGGACGTGCCGGCTGCGCGGTCGCGGTGCGGACCAGCCGCTCCAGTGTGCGCAGGCCGTCGGAGGAGAGCACCGACTCCAGGTGCCCCTGCACCGATGCGACATGTTCGCGCGCAGGGCGTCGACGACCCCGGACTCGGCGTCGACGGCGATCTCGAGCCCGAGTCGCGGGGTGCGCTCGAGGCCGGGTGCGACCGCGGCGAAGGTGTTGTAGAAGCCGATCGCCGCGTCCTCGCCGAACACGTCGACCGCCAGGCGCACGCCCTGGCGGGGCGTCGCCAGCGGCTCGACCGGGAGACCCGCCAGCAGCGACAGCATCTGGTGGCTGAGGCAGACGGCGAGCGTCGGGCGCTCCGCCTCCAGCCGTGCGGTCATCAGCTCGCGCAGGCGAGCGATCCGCGGCTCGGAGTCGTCGCGGGGATCGCCGGGGCCGGGGCCGAAGACGACGAGGTCGTCGCGCAGCACGTCGTCGACCTCGGACCAGCGCTCCACCCGTGCATCCATACCGAGGTGACGCAGCTGGTGCGCGAGCATCGTCGTGAACTGGTCCTCGTTGTCCACGATGAGCGCGGTGTGGCCGGTCAGGCCCTCGATGTGCTCGGGCGCCTGGGGCCGGAGCCAGAACGAGGCGAGTCGCTCGTTCCGTGCCTCCAGCGCCTCCTGCACCCCGGGCTGGGCGGCGAGGTCGATCGCCGGCGCCACGTCGCGGTGCGGCAGGAGCCCCAGGGCCGACAGCACTCCGGAGGCCTTGGCGCGGGTCTCGGCGACCTCCCCCTCCGGCGTCGAATGGCGCACCAGGGTCGCTCCGGCGGGCACGGTGAGCCGACCGTCGGGTTCGAGGTAGGCGGTGCGGATGAGGATGGGCGCGTCGACCGTGTAGCCCTCCTCCTCCGGCTCGAAGAGGGCGAGCACGCCGGAGTAGTAGCCGCGCGGCTCCTTCTCGTACTCGGCGATGACGGCGCACGCGTTCTCCATCGGAGATCCGGTGACGGTCGGTGCGAACATGGTCAGCCGCAGCACCTCCCGCACGTCGAGCCCGGTGCGGCCCTCGAGCAGGTACTCGGTGTGGCTGAGGCGCGACATCTGCTTGAGGAACGGGCCGAGGATGCGGCCGCCGTCCGGGCAGACCGCGCTCATCATCTTCATCTCCTCGTCGACCACCATGAAGAGCTCCTCGCTCTCCTTTACGTCGGCGAGGAACGCGAGTACCTCCTCGCCGGTCGGCCCGGCGGCAGGGTGGCGGAAGGTGCCGCTGATCGGGTTCATCATGGCGACCCCGTCGCGCACCGAGACGTGGCGCTCGGGCGTCGCACCCACGGCGGTGACCGTCTGAGCGCCGTCGAGTCCGGGGGTGTGGATCGCGAAGGTCCAGTAGGCGCCCGACTCGTCGGTGAGCAGGCGGCGGAACCAGGCGAGCACGGCCTCGACGGGCGGCGCATCAGTCTGCGCGACGAACGCGCGGCTGATGACGAAGTTGGCGCCCTCGCCCCGTCCGATCTCGTCGTCGATCACACGGCGGACGATCTCGGCGTACTCGTCGTCCGGCACGTCGAACCCGCGTTCCTCCACCGGGATCTCGCGCTCGGGAAGCAGGCGCAGCACCTCCTCGAGCGGCGTGCTCTCGCGCTCGCGGACGACGAGGTTCCGCAGCGGCGCACCGTCGTCCTTCGCCGCGAAGCCACGCTCGCGCACCTGGCGGTACGGCACCAGGGTCAGCACGTCGTCGCCGACGAGTGGGATGTCGGCGAGGCCCTCGACATCGAGGACGTCGCCCGTGAAGACGTCCACCTCCGAGCGTCCCTGGCGGAGGACGATCGCGAACGGCAGCGATCCGTCGGAGGCGAGGATGCGGGAGAGGAGCGAGGTCATCGTGGTCCTTGAATCGGGTCGTGCCCCACCCGGGCCCTGACATGCAGAACGACCGCCCGGAGGAGGCGGTCGAGTGCGAGGGGTCTGCGCGTCGGTCCGCCTAGGAGGCGGGCCACCAGGGGCTTCGGATCGACGTGCGCACGGGGGGAGTCTAGGGGACGGTCGGGTGGGCGGCCAAGCGGGCACCTCCCGGGGAGTCGGAGGCGAGCGTCGGCTCCCCGCGCAGGGTTCGCAGCAGGAGGGTCGCGCCCGCGGTCGCCGCCGGTGTCGCGACGATCGCGCCTCCGGGAACGAGGAACGCGAGATAGACCGCGACGCCGAAGCCGAGCGAGACGGCGCGGTGCTCGCCCAGCAGTCGCCGTCGCTGGGCGAGGCTGAGCCCGCGGGCATCGCCGGCGAACCCGGTGAGCTCGAGAGCGAGCGCCCGCCCGCCCACCAGCGCGCCGGCGATCAGTCCCGCGATCGAGCCGACCACCGGCACGAGGCCGAGCAGCACCAGCACCGCCCCGATCCCGATCGAGGCGGCGACCAGCACCGCGGAGTCGCGGAGGCCGCGTCCGACCCCGCGCCAGAATCCGGTTTCGTGCTCGTCCGGCACTCCGCCGAGGCCGTCCTCGACGCGGCGCCAGATCCGCTCGTAGAAGGGCGCGCCCACCAGCAGCGTGATCGCCGCGAAGAGCACCACTCCGATCGCCACCACCGCACCGACCACCGCGATCGCGAGCAGGAGGCGCGCGGTCTCCGCCCAGCCCGGCTCCCAGCCGTCGGCGAACGGCGTCAGCGCGGACACCGCCTCCTGCACCCGGGTGAGCACCACGACCAGGACGCCGACGAAGACCAGGCCCACGAGGAGGGGCGGGACCGCGCCCAGGAGCATCGCGCGCGGTGAGCGGCCCCAGGTGCCGAAGCCGCGCACGAAGAGCCGGGCGCCGAGCGCCGCGTCGCGGAGGATCGCCATGCGTCGATCTTCGCAGACCGGATGGCCGCTTCCCCTGCCCTGTGCGGGCACTCAGCCCAGGGCGAAAGGCGCCAGCAGGCCGGTCACGCTCTTCGCCCGCGGCACCGCGTACTCGTCGCGCCGCGACGTGGTGACCCCCATCGCGACCAGGCCCTCGACCAGCCGCACTGCCGAGGCGACGCCGTCGATCACCGGGACCCCCAGCTCGCGCGAGAGGTCGCGGCAGAGGTCGGCCATGCCCGCGCAGCCCAGGACGATCGAGTCGGAGCCGTCGGCGGCCAGCGCCTCGACGCACTCCGCGAGGATCACGCGGCGGGCGTCCGAGTGCGGGTTGTCGAGCTCGAGCACCGGGATGTCGCACGCCCGCACCTGGCGGCAGGCCTCGCCGAAGCCTGCCCGCCGCGCGATGTCCCAGGCGCGCCCGCTGGTCCGCGACAGGGTGGTCACCACCGTGAAGCCGCGGCCGACGAGGGTCGCCATGTGCATGGCGGCCTCGGCGATGCCCACCACGGGGCCGCTCGCGATCTCGCGCGCGGCGTCGACCCCCGGGTCGCCGAAGCAAGCGATGACCGCGCCGTCGCTGCCGGCCGCCTCCGCCCGCGTGATCTCGTGCAGAACGCCAGGGACGGCCAGCGCCTCGTCGTAGTGGCTCTCGATCGAGGCCGGACCCATCGGCGGGGTCACGGCATCGATCTCGGTGCCGAGCGAGGCGACGGAGCGGGCGGCCCGGCCGATGGCCGCGGTCATCGTGGCGCTGGTGTTCGGGTTGACGACGGTGATGCGCATGGTGTCCTCGGGGTGGAGCGGCAGGTCAGGACGGAGGTGTCGGGTGGGGATCCGGCGCCTCCGTCCTGACGTGCGGAGGGGTGGTCAGACGTGGGAGCCGTCGCTGACGTTCTCGAGGTCCTCCTCGAGCCGGGTGATGCGCGGCGCACGCCGCTCAAGCACCGCCATCGCCGCGAAGCCGAGTCCGCAGCCCAGGAACCAGCTGTAGTCGCCGAGCCAGGTGAACTCCGCCCCGCCCGCCTCCGCGATCCAGCGCGGTACGAGTACGGAGGCGACCGAGGGCACTCCGCCGATCACTGTCGCCCAGACCGCGTTGGGGTTGAACCCCCGCGAGAACCAGTAGCGGCCCTTCTCGCTCATCGAGTACAGGTCGTCGACCCAGACGCGCTGGCGGCTGATCAGGTAGTACCCGGCGATCAGGACGCCGAACAGTGGGCCGATCAGTGCACCGAGGATCCCGAGCGTGTAGTGGATCGCGGTGTCGTTCGAGTACCAGTTCCACGGGGTGAGCAGCACCGAGCCGACGGCGGCGATCATGCCGCCCATCCGCCAGCTGATCTTCTTGGGGTTCACGTTCGAGAAGTCGAAGGCGGGAGAGATGAAGTTGGCGACGATGTTGATGCCGATGGTCGCGATGACGAAGGTGAGGCCGCCGAGGAGCACCGCGAACCAGGTGTCGATCCGCTCGACCGTCTCGATGGGGTCGGTGATCAGCTCGCCGAAGACGGGCACCGTGGCGGAGGCGGTGATCACGGTCAGAAGGGAGAAGAAGAGGAAGTTGATGGGCAGGCCGAGCAGGTTCCCCTTCTTGACGGCGCTGTAGCTGCGGGCGTAGCGGGAGAAGTCGCCGAAGTTGAGCATCGGGCCCGAGAAGTAGGAGACGACGAGCGCGACGGCCGAGATCATCACGGGCAGCGAGGCGGCGAAGTCCAGCGGTTCGCCTGAGCCCAGGTTCAGCGAGATGTTCTCCCAGCCGGCCTGCGACACCAGGTATACGGCCAGGACGAGCATCACGATGTAGACCGCGGGTCCGGCCCAATCGATGAAGCGGCGGATCGACTCCATGCCCCGCCAGAACAGGGCGGCCTGAGCGACCCAGAGGATCGCGTAGGAGAGGTAGCCGAGCGCGGAGAGGCCGAGGAACGAGGCCTCCGGCGTGTTCCACGAGGCCATCGCCGGGAAGAACTTGAGGAACACGATGTTCAGCGACTGTGCGGCGAGGTAGGTCTGCACGCCGTACCAGGCGATCGCGATGAGGCCGCGGATGATCGCCGGGATGTTCGCGCCGCGGATGCCGAAGATCGCGCGGTTGATCACCGGGTACGGCACTCCCGTGACCTGGCTGGGCTTGGCGACCAGGTTGCAGAACACCTGCACGATCACGATTCCGACGACGAGGGCGACCAGCACTTGCCAGCCGGCCAGTCCGAGGGCGAAGAGGGAGCCGGCGGTCACGTAGCCGCCGACGCTGTGCACGTCGGACATCCAGAACGCGAAGATGTTGTAGCTCGACCAGCGCTGCTTCGCGAGAGGTGCGAGGTCGTCGTTGGCGAGACGGTCGTCGTAGCCGGGCTTGATCAGCGCGGCGCCGGCCGGCAGGTCGGGCTCGGCGGACGGCTGCTGGTCGATGGGGGGTGCGGTGACGCGGTCGGTCATGGGGTGGATCCACCTCTCGGGCGGTCGTGCGTGGGGCGGCACGGAGCGGATGTGTCAGGGTGGTCGTGGCGGTCGGCCGGTGTGGCCGATCGTCGCGAGGAGCGGTCCGAATGAAGTGATCACTTCACGCGAAGCCACGCTACGAGCCGGGGGTCCGCCGCTCGTTTCGGCTCCGTTACGGCTGTGTGACGATCTGCGAGAGAGGACGGGCGATGCTCTCCGACGGCACGGAGCCCCGCGGCGAAGAGGCCGCGCGCGCGGTGGTGGAGAGGGCGGGACGAGACCTCGGGGTGCGACTGCGCGAGCTGCGGCTCGCTGCGGGGCTCTCGCTGAAGGCCCTCGCGGAGCGGCTCGGGATCTCGGTGAGTGCCGTGTCCCAGATCGAGCGGGGCGCGATGCAGCCGTCGGTCGGGCGTCTGATCGCGCTCGTCGACGCGCTCGGAGTCCCGCTGTCGGCGGTGTTCGACCAGGGCGGGCCGGCGCCGGTCGAGACCGCGGTCGTGCGAGTTCGGGAGTCGGCGCCGGTGGTGCTCGAGGGCGGTGTGCTGTTCCGCCGGCTCGCGCCGCGGCCCCTCGACGCCGTGGACTTCTTCGAGTCGACCTATCCGCCCGGCTCGACCTCGACCGCGCACCGGCAGCTGCTGCGCCATGACGGCTTCGAGATGGGGACGGTCACGCTCGGCGAGCTGACGATCGAGTTCGAGGACGAGACGGTGGTCCTCGGTGCCGGCGACGCGATCACCTTCCCGTGTGAGCGACCGCACCGGATGATGAACACGGGCGCCTCGACCGCGGTGGCGACGTGGCTGATCGTGCACCGCTGACGCTTCGCGCCAGTCCCGAAACGGGACCATCCGGGTATGGGATCCTATCGACGCTCCTCCACAGCGGCCGTGAGCGCGACTCCTGTCCACACCCCGGTCCGGATCCGGGGCTTGCGGGGCCTCGATGTCGGTACCGCCTGGTGGGCTTGCCGCCTCGAACGATTGGTGCGGAACGTGGATGGACGACTGGACGGCAAGAACAGTGACGGGTGCCCGCGGTGGTGCGCGGGCGAGCACGACGAACTCGCAGCGGTGGAGGATCGCCTGCACCGCTCGGCGGCGCGCTCGCTCCCCGTGGTCCTCTGGGCGGGCGGTGCGGCGTCGGCCGAGACGGTGCATCTCTCGATGTGCCGCCCCGGGAGGACGGCCGAGGACCGCCTCCGCCTCGAGGCCGACGGTCTCGGCGAGCTCGACCTCGACCTCAGCTCGGCGGCGCGACTGGCCGGAGCGGTGCTGCGTCTACTCGAGGCCCCGTGAGGTCCGCGGCGGGTTCGGCGGCAGGAGGTCCATCAGGTCGACCTCGAGCGCCTCGCAGAGCGCGAGAAGGGTGTGCAGCGTCGGATTCGCGGGCGATCCCGGCTTCGACTCGCCCTTCTCGAACTTCTGGTAGGTGTACCCGGCGAGACCCGCCGCGTGGGCGATCCGCTCCTGGCTGGCCCCCTTGGCGATCCGGGCGCGGTGCATGTTGGTGCCGAGCTCGCGGGCGTATGTCGCCCAGTCGCGCTCAGGAGTCGGTGTCGGCATGCCCGCCAGCTTCCGAGATGTCGGGCCGCGGGTCACCCATATGCAGATGGGAAATCGCCCATGGTCATACGTGCATGGCTCTCGCGGTCGAGCGGTCGGCCCCCGAGGGGCGCCCACGGCAGCGCCTAGGATGTCCTGGTGCCAGTGAATCCCGAACTCGTCGGGCGCGTGTTCTCGCCCACCGAGCCCTATCAGGTGGGGCGCGAGAAGGTGCGCGAGTTCGCGCGCGCCGTCTCCGCGACCTCCCCTCTCCACCACGATGTCGAGGCTGCGCGCGCCGCCGGCCACCGCGATCTGGTCGCTCCGCCCACCTTCGCCGTCGTCGTGCAGGAATACACGCTCGCCCAGCTGCTCGCCGAGCCCGACGGCGGGATCGACTTCAGCCGCGTCGTGCACGGAGACCAGCGGTTCGCGCTGTCCCGTCCCGTCGTCGCCGGCGACGAGCTGACCGCGACCCTCTCGGTCGCGAGCATCAAGAAGCTCGGCGCGCACTCGATGGTCACCACCGAGTCGCGCATGGTCGACTCCTCCGGCGAGCACGTCGTCACCGCGATCTCGACCCTCGTGGTCAGGGGCGACGAATGAGCGCCGCACCGCGCGTCCTCGCCGACCTCAGCGTCGGCCAGGTGGTCGCCGAGGGCCGGTTCCCGATCGACCGCGGCACGCTCGTGCGCTACGCGGGGGCCTCGGGGGACTTCAACCCCATCCACTACCGCGACGACATCGCCGCCGAGGTCGGCCTCCCCGGCGTCCTCGCGCACGGGATGCTCACCATGGGCACCGCCGCGCAGGTCGTCGTCGACTGGATCGGCGACCCCGGCCTCGTCGTCGACTACCAGGTGCGCTTCACCCGTCCCGTCGTCGTCGATCCGCGTACCGGCGCCGCGATAGACGTGGTGGCCAAGGTCGGCGCCCTCGACGTCGAGGAGGGCTGGGCTCGGATCGACTTAGCCGTCTCGGTCGAGGGTCAGGCCGTGCTCGGCAAGGCGCAGGCCAGGGTCCGATTCGCGTGATCGCCTCCCGATGACCGCGACCCTGCTCTCGACGCTGACCACCCTCCGCGTGGGCGGTCCGGCCGAGCGCCTCCTCGAGCCCATCACCGAGGTCGAGCTCATCGAGACGCTCGTGCGGCTGTGGTCGGCCGATGAGCCGTGGCTGCTACTCGGCGGCGGCTCGAACCTCCTCGTCGGCGACGGTCCGTTCGAGGGCACGGTTGTGCGGGTGCGCACCTCGGGCATCGAGCGGCTCCCCTCCATCGAGCCCGGCGCCGTGCACCTGCGCGTGCAGGCGGGAGAGTCGTGGGACCGGCTCGTCGCAGAGACCGTCGAACGGGGCTGGGCCGGTCTGGAGGCGCTGAGTGGTATCCCCGGCACGGTCGGCGCCTCTCCGGTGCAGAACATCGGCGCCTACGGCCAAGAACTCTCCGACACGCTCGTCGCCGTCGACTTCCTCGAGGAGGGCGCGCGCGAGCCGGTCCGGCTGACAGCGGCCGAACTCGAACTGGCCTACCGCACGTCGGTGATCAAGCAGGGCCGCCGCGGCGCTGTGCTGGCCGTCGAATTCGCGCTTCAGGAGGCGGTCGACGGTGTGGGCACGCCCGTCGCCTACGCGCAGCTCGCCTCGGCCCTCGGAGTCGCGCTCGGCGAGCGGGTCCCGCTCGCGCAGGTTCGCGAGACGGTCCTCCGTTTGCGCGCCGCGAAGGGCATGGTGCTCGATGTCGCCGATCCGGACACCGCCAGCGCCGGTTCCTTCTTCACCAACCCCCTGGTCACGAGTGCCTTCGCGAACGGCCTGCCATCCTCCGCACCGCGCTGGCCGGTCGAGCCCACGGCCGAGGCGGCCGTCGTCACTCCGCTCGCCGCCGTCGAGGCCGGCGCTCCCGTCGGACTGCCCGTTCCCGCTCCTGCCGACGGCCTGGTCAAGCTGAGCGCCGCCTGGCTGATCGAGAACGCGGGGGTCGCGCGCGGCTTCGCGCTGCCCGGTTCGCGTGCGGCGGTCTCGGGCAAGCACACTCTGGCCCTGACGAACCGCGGAGGCGCGACCGCCGAGGAGGTCGCGGAGCTCGCGCGCTACGTCCAGGGCCGCGTCCTCGCCGAGTTCGGCGTGCTGCTGCATCCCGAGCCCGTGGTGATCGGCACCACCGTCTGACCCTTCCGTAGTCGACGGCCCTGGGCCGCCATCCGGCGCCGCCTCAGCTGTCGCGCCGGATCCAGCGGAAGCCGAACCGGCACGCGATCAGGCCGACGACCAGCCAGACGCCGAGCACGAGCGCGACCCCGCCGAGATCCCAGGACCCGCCGACCTCCGCCTCCTCGAAGCCGCTCGGCAGGAACACCGCGCGCATCCCCTGAGCGATCCACTTCAGCGGGAAGACGCTCGCCGTGTTCTGCAGCCAGTCCGGCAGCGTCGTGAACGACAGGTACGAGCCCGAGATGAACTGGAGCACCAGCAGCGGTGGGACGATGACGGCGGTGGCGCTCTTGCCCGAGCGCGGCAGGGCCGAGACGGCGATCCCGAGGATCGCGGACGTCGCGACTCCGGCGAGGTAGACCCACGTGAAGGTCGCCCAGCGACCGCCGTCGGCGGGGAGCTCGACCGAGAAGACCGTCGCAGCGACGAGTAGGAGCAGCGCCGTCTGCGCGAGGCTCGTCACGAGGACCTGGCCGAACTTGCCGAGGAAGTAGCTGAACACCGGCAGCGGTGCGCCGGCGAGGCGCTTGAGCGTGCCGTCGCTGCGCTCGACGGCGATGTCGACGCCCAGGTTCTGCACGCCCGAGAGGAGGATCCCCGCCGCTGCCAGACCGGGGACGTAGTACTCCGCCATCGGGATGCCCGGGTCCTGCGGGTTCGCCTGCATCACCGCGTCTCGCCGAAGGCGACCGAGAAGATCGTCAGCAGCAGGACCGGGAACAGGAAGGTGAAGAACACCTGGTCGGGCGCCCTGAAGTAGGAGCGGATCTCGTAGCGGGCGCGAGAGAGACCGAGCCGCAGGGTGCGGCCAGGCCCGGTCGAGAGAGTGCGGGCGCGGCCTGCGAGGGTGCTCATGCGGGCTCGCCGATCGCAGCGACTGCGTCGCCGGCCCGGTCCTCGCGGATCAGGTCGAGGTAGATGTCCTCGAGGCTCGGACGCACCACCTCGAGGGCGGCCGGTTCGCCGAGGCGGGCGTGGAGCGCGGCCACCGCCTGCGCCGGCTCCGTCGTTCGGAGGCGGCGGAGCTCGTTGTCCTCGCGCCACTGCACGATCGGGATGCGCGCCTCCTCGCCGCCGATGGCGCTCATCGGGCCGATCGCCAGCAGCCTCCCACCGGAGATGACGGCCGCGCGGTCGCCGAGGCGGGCGGCCTCGTCGAGGTAGTGGGTGGTGAGCAGGATGGTCGTGCCCTCGCTCTTGAGCAGGGCGATCAGGTCCCAGAAAGCGTGGCGCGCCTCCGGATCGAAGCCCGTCGTCGGCTCGTCGAGGAACACGAGCTCCGGACGGCCGATGATGCCCAGCGCGACGTCGACGCGTCGGCGCTGGCCGCCGGAGAGCCTGCCGATCCGCGATCGTGCCTTCGCCGTCAGCCCTACCGCCTCGATCGTCTCGTCGACATCGCGGGGGCGGGGATAGAGGCTCGCGAAGTGCGCGATCTGCTCGCGCACCGTGGCGTTGCCCGATTCACCGCTCGACTGGAGGACGATGCCGAGCCGCGCCTTCCAGGCGAGCCCGCCGTGCCGCGGGTCGACTCCGAGTACCGAGGCCTCGCCTCCTGAGCGGTCGCGGTAGCCCTCGAGGATCTCGATCGTGGTCGACTTGCCGGCGCCGTTGGGGCCGAGGAGGGCGAAGGTCTCGCCGCGTCGGATGTCGAAGGAGACTCCCACGAGGGCGGGCGCGCTGCCGTAGTCCTTCCGCAGATCGCGGACCCGGACGGCGGAGTCTTCGCTCATCCCCCCAGCGTGCCCTGTCCCGACCGCCCGGCGACACCGTTCCCCGATTTCCGCCTCCCTCTTGCCCTCCGCGCCCGGACATGCCAGTTCCGCACCTCGTCCCCGACGCCCCCTGGCGGAGCGTGACCGGCGATTCGCGTGTCAACGTTCGCGGATCGCGGGGCGCCCTCGGGGATCCGCCTGGTCGGTGGTGCCGACCGCGGCCGATCGGCGACGGAGGAGGAGGGGCTCAGCAGAACAGCCCTTGAAGGCGCTTCACTCCTTCGAGCAGCGCGTCGTCGCCGAGGGCGTACGAGAGGCGAAGGTATCCGCTCGGGCCGAACGCCTCCCCGGGGACCGTCGCGACCTCGGCCTGCTCGAGGATGAGGTCGGCGAGCTCGAGCGAGGTCGTCGGAGTCACTCCGCCCCACTCGCGGTTCAGCAGTCCGGTGACGTCGGGGTAGACGTAGAACGCGCCGCCCGGGGTGGGGCACTCGACTCCGTCGATCGCGTTCAGCTCGGCCACGATCGTGCGGCGGCGGCGGTCGAAGGCCAGACGCATCTCCTCTGCCGGCTCCTGCGGCCCGGTGAGGGCCGCGATGGCCGCGCGCTGCGAGATGTTCGAGACGTTGCTCGAGAGGTGCGACTGGAGGTTCGCCGCGCCCGCGATCGCGTCGGCCGGGCCGACCATCCAGCCGACCCGCCAGCCTGTCATCGCGTACGTCTTGGCGACTCCGTTGACGAGGATCGTGCGGTCGCGCAGCGCCGGCACCGCCTCGACGATCGATGTCGCCCGCTCGAGGGGGCCCGCGTCGTCCTGGTCGCCGGTGGCGTAGACGAGGTTCTGATAGATCTCGTCGGCGATGATCCAGAGGTCGTGCTCCTCGGCCCACTCGCCGATCTCGCGGGTCTGCTCGGGGGAGTAGACCGCTCCGGTCGGGTTGGAGGGGGAGACGAAGAGGAGCACCTTGGTGCGCTCGGTCCGTGCCGCCTCCAGTTGTTCGACGGTGACGAGGTAGCCCTGGTCGGCGCCCGCGAACACGTCGACCTGCACGCCTCCGGCGAGCTTGATCGCCTCGGGGTAGGTGGTCCAGTAGGGGGTCGGCACGAGGACCTCGTCGCCGTCGTCGAGCAGCGTCTGGAAGGCCTGGTACACGGCCTGCTTGCCGCCGTTGGTCACGACGATCTGCGAGGGCTCGACGTCCCAGCCGGAGTCGCGTGCCGTCTTGACGGCGATCGCCTCGCGGAGGTCCGGGAGGCCGGCGGCGGGCGTGTAGCGGTAGTTCCGCGGGTCGAGCACGGCGGCCGAGGCCGCTTCGACGACGTGCTCGGGGGTGCGGAAGTCGGGCTCGCCGGCGGCGTACGAGACGACCGGGCGGCCCTGGGCCTGGAGGGCCTTCGCCTTCGCATCGACCTTCAGGGTCGCGGACTCGGCGATGGCGGAGATGCGGGCGGAGATGCGCGTGGTGGAGGACACGACGGCCAGCGTATCCTGCGCGCCCAGGAGGCCCGCGGGGCCCTCGCCGCTCGGCTGGACACGCTCTGCGGGTCCACGTACACTCGTCTGAGGTAGTCGATCTCTGCCCTCATCCACAGCGCCCGCGAAGGGCGCGCGGCGAGGCGCGGTCGGTCGGTCTCCTTCCTCGGATGCTCGCAACGGCATCCATAGGGCGGTGGCTCAATTGGTAGAGCAGCGGTCTCCAAAACCGCAGGTTGCAGGTTCGAGCCCTGTCCGCCCTGCACATCGATGCCCGTCGCACGCGGTTCCCGCGATGCAGCGGTCATCGGTCCAGGGCCACCCAGGACGGGTGGCCGGCCACACCGGAGGTTCCGGTGCGGGAAAGGTGCGTGCAGGTGGCCGGGAAAGCAGTCGACGAGCCGAGCGAGGACGTCGTCGCGATCGCGAATCAGCAGCGAGCCGCGCGGCGCAATCCGTTCGCGCGCATCGCCCTCTTCATCCGGCAGGTCATCGCCGAGCTGAAGAAGGTCGTGACGCCCACCCGCAAGGAGCTGGGCAACTACGTCGTGGTCGTACTGATCTTCGTCGTCATCATGATGGCGCTGGTGTCCTTCCTCGACTGGGTGTTCGCCCTGGCCGTGACCTACGTGTTCGGCACACCCGCCGCCTGACCCGAGAGCATCCGGTCCGCGCGAGCGGAGCGTGCCGGCGACAGCGGGACGCGCCCCGAGGGGCGTGACCGATCGATGAGAGAGAGTTGTGACGAGTGTCTGACAGAAACCGCGACGACGTCGACTGGGCGACGGCTGCCGAGCAGTCGTCCGAGGTCGAGGAGGAGCAGGAGGGTGGCACCCAGACTCAGGCCGAGGACGCCGTCGAACCCGCCGAGGAGGGCGCCCTGAGCGTCATCGACGAGAACGAGTCCGAGGACGATCTCGCCTCCGACCTCGAGGCCGCGCTGGACGCCATCGGCTCGGTCGACGACCCCGAGGCCGACTCGGCGGTCGACGGAGCGGCCCACATCGACACCGTCGAGGAGGCCGAGGCTGCCCTCGAGGCCGTCGAGGACGAGGCCGAGGTCGCTGCAGAGGATGCGGAGTCCGCCGGCGAGGAGCTGGCCGACATCGACCCCTACGAGGCCTTCCGCGCCGAGCTGCGCGGCAAGCCGGGCAAGTGGTACGTCATCCACTCCTACGCGGGCTTCGAGAAGCGTGTGAAGTCCAACATCGAGAACCGCAAGGTCTCACTCGAGGCCGAGGACTACATCTTCGAGGTCCAGGTCCCCATGGAGGACGTGGTCGAGATCAAGAACGGCCAGCGCAAGATGGTCACCCGCGTGCGCATCCCCGGCTATGTGCTGGTGCGCATGGACCTCAACGAGGACTCGTGGTCGGTCGTCCGCCACACGCCGGGCGTGACCGGCTTCGTGGGCAACGCCCACAACCCGACTCCGCTGCGGTTCGAGGAGGCGTTCACCATGCTGAAGAGCCTCGTCGAGATCAAGGACGTCGCTCCTTCGAAGGCGCCCGGCGCCAAGGGTCAGAAGCAGGTCCAGCGCGTCCTCCCCGCCGAGGTCGACTTCGAGATCGGCGAGACCATCACCATCAAGGAGGGCTCGTTCGCGGGTCTTCCCGGTTCGATCAGCGAGATCAAGCCCGAGAGCGGCAAGCTCACCGTGCTGGTGTCGCTCTTCGAGCGCGAGACCCCGGTCGAGCTGTCGTTCGACCAGGTCACCAAGCTCTGACGAGCCACGCACTGCCCGTGTGAACGCCCCCTCCGCTCGATCGGAGGGGGCGTTCGCCGTGCGAGCGGTGGGGCGCGATCCGCAGGGGATCGTCGCGGGTCACGTCATGTCTGAGCGTGACCTCGCGCTCTGGATCTCTTGCGGGTCGCGCGGGTGGTCTTCGACCTGTCGGGGGCGCTGCCCCTCGTGTAGGCTCTTGGGGGTTGTGTGTCGGCGCCCCTCCGTGTGCGCGCCGGCCCGAGCCTCCACCGCGATCCGACACCGTCGGATGAGCGGGAGAGCGGTCGGGAGCCCCCGACCGCTCGAACCCTGAGAAAAGGAATCAGAATGGCCCCCAAGAAGAAGGTCACCGGCCTGATCAAGCTCCAGATCAAGGCCGGCGCGGCGAACCCCGCGCCCCCGATCGGTCCGGCGCTCGGTCAGCACGGCGTCAACATCATGGAGTTCTGCAAGGCGTACAACGCGCAGACCGAATCGCAGCGCGGCAACGTCGTCCCCGTCGAGATCACCGTCTACGAGGACCGCTCGTTCACCTTCATCCTGAAGACCCCGCCCGCGGCGGAGCTCATCAAGAAGGCCGCCGGCGTCGCCAAGGGCTCGTCGACCCCGCACACCGTGAAGGTCGCGAAGCTCACCCAGGCGCAGGTCCGCGAGATCGCCGAGGCGAAGCAGGTCGACCTCAACGCCAACGACATCGACGCCGCGGCGAAGATCATCGCCGGAACGGCGCGCAGCATGGGCATCACTGTCGAATAGCGCGAAGCGCTCTTCACAGGCGGCAGCCCCGCGCTGACAAGCGCGGACTCACCGCGGACGCCTCGAGAACGCAACGGCGACCCCTCAATGGGGTCGCATCACGCGCCTCGAAAAGCCTCCGCGCGAGCTCTCTGCCTCCTACGAGCAGCACTCCCGGCCGTGATCACGGCACACCCAGAACTCCAACTCCCCGTGGGAGAGCCCGCCAGGCTCTAGAACCACATTCTCGTTTCAAGGAGAAACAACATGGCACAGAAGTCGAAGGCCTACCGGGCCGCAGCGGCCAAGCTCGAAGAGGGCAAGTTCTACAGCCCCGATGAGGCCGTCGCGCTCGCTCGCGAGACCGGTTCCGCCAAGTTCAACAGCACCGTCGAGGTCGCCCTCAAGCTCGGCGTCGACCCGCGCAAGGCCGACCAGATGGTCCGCGGCACGGTCATCCTCCCGCACGGCACGGGCAAGACCGCCCGCGTCATCGTGTTCGCGACCGGCCCGGCCGCCGAGGCGCTCTGGCCGCGGGTGCCGACGAGGTCGGCGGCTCCGAGCTGATCGAGAAGGTCGCGGGCGGCTACACCTCGTTCGACTCCGCCGTCTCGACCCCGGAGCTCATGGGCCAGGTCGGCCGTCTCGGCAAGGTGCTCGGCCCCCGCGGCCTCATGCCCAACCCGAAGACCGGCACCGTGACCCCGGACGTCGCGAAGGCCGTGACCGAGATCAAGGGCGGCAAGATCGAGTTCCGCGTCGACAAGCACGCCAACGTGCACCTCGTCGTGGGCAAGGCCGCTTTCACCGAGGAGCAGCTCCAGGAGAACTTCAAGACTGCTCTCGACGAGATCGTCCGCCTGAAGCCGTCCTCCTCGAAGGGCCGCTACATCCAGAAGGCCGCCGTCTCGACGACCTTCGGTCCCGGCATCCCGCTGGACGTCAACGTCCTCGCCTGAGCCTCGGCTCGGCAGTGACGGGGAGGGGGCCCGCTTCGGCGGGTCCCCTCCCTCGTCGTCTCCGGGGTGCTCCCCGCGGCGGGCATACTGGTCGGAGTGTCCGATCCCTCCCCCTCGCCTGTAACGATCCGCCGCGCCGTCGCCTCTGATGCCGCGGCGCTCTCGTCGGTCGCGGCGGTCACCTTCCCGCTCGCCTGCCCGCCGCACACGACCCGGGAGGCGAAGGCCGAGTTCATCCGCACGGTGCTGTCGGTCGAGCGGTTCCGCGAGTACCTGGCCGATGACGCTCGGGTGCTGTTCGTCGCCGAGGACGCGACCGGGGCGCTCGGGTACACCATGATCATCCGCGGCGAGCCCGCCGATGCGGACGCCGATTCCACGATTACCCATCGGCCGGGAGTCGAGCTGAGCAAGTGCTACGCCCTGCCCGCCTGGCACGGCTCGGGCGTTGCCGCCCGGTTGATGGTCGCGAGCATCGACGACGCGCGGGCGGGCGGGGCGCGTGGCATGTGGCTCGGCGTGAACCAGGAGAACGAGCGGGCGCGCCGCTTCTACGCGAAGCACGGCTTCGAGGTGGTGGGCACGAAGCGCTTCCTGGTCGGCGGCCGCTACGAGGACGACTTCGTCCTCGAGCGCGCCCTCTGACGAGGCGACCGCGAGTGAGGGAAACCCGGACCGTCGAGGCCGCCCGTGAGGGCAGGCCCTCTCGACGGTCCGGGGCTCCCTCAGTGCATGGCGGCGGGTCAGCCTCGGAGACGGTGAGCACGATCTTGCCGCGGGTGTGCCCGGTCTCGAGCTGCTCGTGGGCTTCGCAGGCTCGGGCGAGCGGGAGGATGCTGTCGATGAGGACGCGCACGTCACCCGACTCGAGCAGGCGCGAGACGACGGCCAGGGTCGCGCCGTCGGGCGCGACGCGGTAACCGGAGGCGCGCACGCCGGCCGCCGCGGCCTCCTCGAAGAACCCGGGCCAGCCGCTCGTCGGCGCCGTGACCATCAGGCCGCCGGGACGTAGGACCTTGAGCGAGCGCGAGCCGGTGTCGTCGTGCGCGTTGCCGACGAGGTCGATCACCACGTCGATCCCGGCGAGGACCTCGTCGAAGCGCTCGGCGGTGTGGTCGATCACCCGGGAGGCGCCGAGCTCGCGGAGCCACTGCACGTTGCGGGTCGAGCCGGTCGCGATCACCGACGCTCCGAAGTAGGCGGCGAACTGCACGGCGAAGTGGCCGACGCCGCCCGATCCGGCGTGGATCAGGATCCGCTGGCCCTCGTGTGCCTTCGCGAGCTCGACCACCATGCCCCAGGCGGTCAGAGCCGCGAGCGGCACGCCCGCCGCCTCGACGTGCGAGAGGGTCGAGGGCTTCCTGGCGATCGAGACACTCGGGACGCTGACGTACTCGGCATAGGAGCCGGAGTACCGAGGCACCATCACGAAGCCGTACACCTCGTCGCCCGGGCGGAGCGGATGCGCGGGGTAGGGGCTCGAGACCACGACTCCCGAGAAGTCGTGGCCGAGCACCGCCGGGTACGACGCGATCTGCGAGGCGACTCCTCGGCCGGCCCGCGTCGTCGCGTCGAGCGGGTTCACTCCCGCGGCGACCACCTTCACGGTGAACTCGGCGTTGATCGATGACGGTGTCGGCACCGTCGCCAGGTGCAGGACGGAGGCGTCTCCCGGCGCGTCGATCACCGCTGCGGTCATCGTGTCGGGGAGGAGTACCTCCTCAGGGATCTCGCCAATCGCGAGGCCGTGCCCGAGCGCGCTGGTGTGCATCATCGCCTTTCGTGTCGCGGCGGTGGAGGTCCTGTCGACCGGCGTCGCCCCCGATGCCCGCATCCCGACGCCGTCTCCAGTCAAGCGACGCAATGAGTCGGCCCTGTTACGGGGGTGTCACCCGTGGGAGAAGATTGGCGTGCCCGCGCGGAGGAGCCTCCGGAGCGGTCTGGCACGATGAGGGGATGCGCCGCCGACGAGGACCTCTGCTCGCGGGCGGCGCGCTGCTGGTGCTAGCGGGTCTCGGGGTCCTCCTTGCGGCGCGGTTCAGCATCGGAAGCAGCCGCTGGGTCTACGTCAGCGAGATGGGTGCGCCCGACCTTCCCACGGCCGCTGCCTTCGAGATCGCGCTGCTGCTGGTCGCGGCGGGCGGCGGGCTGATCGCCGCCGGCGCCTGGGCGGTGCGGGCGCGCCTGCTGAGCGCGCTCCCGCCG
>NZ_LIIN01000018.1 GCF_001634385.1 Rathayibacter tanaceti
GTGCGGCGCCGGCGCGCCGCGGACGGAGCGCGATCCGGTTCCCCGGAGGAGGCGGACTCCGCCCGCGCGGATCGCCGGTCGGCGCGCGAACGGCGGCCGGAGGACTCGGGGTCGGTCATGCGGTTCTCCTGGTCGGCGGCGTCAGGCATCGTCGTTCCCGTCGTCGAACTGGCCGGTGGCCTCGCCGGGCTCGTCGTCCATCCCCGCGACCGGGCCTCCGGAGCGGCCACGCTCGAGCGAGAGCCCGGTCGGGACCGCGAGCAGGAGGGCGACGAGGAAGACGAGCACCAGCGCGATCGTGTAGGCGACTCCGAACGGTCCGACCACGCCGGAGGGCGCGGCCTCCGTGCGGGTGCCCTCGGTGTCGACGGCCGACCAGAGCAGGCCGTAGCGGGTGTCTCCCACGGCCGAGAACGCGGCGTTCCCGTCGAGCGCCACCGCGGCACGAGCGCGGACGGAGGCGGCGGCGTCGCCGACCTGGCTGTCGGCGGGCTCGGTCAGCACGACGAACCGCACGCCGAGCTCCCGCAGCGCCGAGGGCACGTCGAAGCCGGTGCGGGAAACGAGGTTGCCCGCCAGCTCGTCGAGGGCGTCGGTGCGCTCGGCGCCGGTGTTGGCGAGCGTCGACTGCTGGTCGAGTGTCGCCCCCGCGCCGCGTTCCAGGCGCGCGAGGATCCCGCCGTCGGCCTGTGGCACGAGCACGATGGTTCCCACCCGAGGATCGTTCTGCGCCTCCGCGGCGACGTAGGCGGGCAGCGAGCGGTCCGTGGTGGTCGTCACTCCGGCACCGGTGGGGAACGCGACGGCCAACGGGCCGACCGCCACCGCGACGGCGGCTGTGACCGCGAGCGCCGGCACGATCCGGAGGGAGGGCAGGGCGGCGATCGAGAGGGAGAAGCCGGTGACCAGTCCGAGCCAGTACAGGCTGAGCCCGGTGCCGCTCCAGACGGCCACGGTCTCGGAGCCCGTCGTGGTCACCTGCACGCCCTGGGCCAGGGAGGCGGTGACGAGACCCGCCGCGGCCACGCCGACGCCGCCGAGCGCCGAGAGGTTGTTCGGCAGCAGCAGGGCCGCCACCGCGGAGACGATGAGCGGGAGCACGAGCGCGGCGGTGACGAGCGGCACGACGGAGGCGTCGACGCCGAGGCCGCCGAGGAACCCGAGCCACCCGGTCGAGAGCCCGCCGGGGAAGCCCGCGAGGAGCGCGACCGTCTCGGACTGCCCCGACGGCAGCGGCACGCCGGGGTCGGCGACGATCGCGAGCCAGTCGCCCCGGGGCGCCCGAGCCAGGATGAGCGGGAAGAGCAGGACGAGGGCGGGGATCGGCAGACCGAGGAAGCGCCCCAGGCGGCGGCCTGACGTCGCGACGACGACGAGCCAGATCACGAGCAACGGCACCGTGAGCACGGGCGCGCTGGCGACGACCGCCGCAGCGAGGATCGACGCCGTCGCCGAGGCGGACCACGACCGGTACGCGCCGTATCCCGCGAAGAACAGCCACGGCAGCAGGATGTGCACGAGCAGCGGGCCCGGCCGGCCGTCAGCCTGCGCGGCGAAGAACGAGGGTGCGAGCACGTACACCAGCGCACCGGCGGCCCGGGCCGCGGCGCGCGGGGTCAGTCTCGCGATCATCAGCCAGGCGCCCATCGCGGCGGCGGGAAGGGCCAGGAGGTAGAGCAGCACCATCGAGAAGCTCGGCGACCAGAAGGTCAGCGAGCCGAGCACGGCGAGCACGGAGGCGAACGGGTCGGCGGCTCCGATGAAGCCGGGACCGAGGTCGCGCCAGCCGTAGGCGGCGTTGCGCCAGAGCTCGGCCACCGTGGGCGAGAGCGTGAGCAGTCCTCCGCCGCTGAGGGCGGGAGCGGCGACGAGGGGGGTGTAGAGGGCGAGGCCGGCCAGCGCAGCCACGAGCACGATCCACACGCCCCCGCCCTGGAAGAAGTGCAGCGGATGCCGATCGCGCCCGGCCTGTACGCGCACCGCGTCGTGCCGGACGGAGCGGAGCTGCCGCACCACGTCGAGCGGGATGCGCAGCGGAGCCACCGCCTTCCAGCCGACGTTCTTCGACGAGCGCAACACCCTGCGGGCGCGGAGCACCTTCGTGCCGCCGAACACGACGACGACGGCCGCGAGCAGCTCGCCTCCGACCAGCCCCGGCTGCTTGCGCAGGAGGCGTACGACGGCGCGGCCGATGGCGAGCGGCACGAGCGAGAGCCAGTGCAGCAGGAGGAGCGCGACGGGCGCGTAGGCGAGCCGACGGTGCAGCTGCGCGGTGCGGTGCTGGCGCGCTCGGCGGCGCTCCCCGCTGTCGATCCGACGTCCGTCGGGTCGCTGCAGGCCGATCCGCGCGGTCGTGACCCGGGCATCCGGGACCCGGCTGACGCGGTGCCCGGCGAGGCGGGTGCGGATCGAGAAGTCGAGGGCGTCGTCGACGACGGGCAGGCCGGGGTCGAAACCGCCGAGCTCCTCCCACAGCGAGTGGCGAACGAGCATGCCGCCCGCCGAGACGGCGAGCACATCGGGAGTGGAGTCGTGCTGCCCCTGGTCGAGCTCGTCTTCGACGAGGTGGACGGTCGTTCCGTACTTCGTGACCGACTCGCCGTAGCTGCGGATGTACCCGGATCGGGTCCAGTCCATGACCTTCGGCCCCGCGACGGCGACGGAGGGAGCGACCTCGACGGCGCCGAGGAGGGCGGCGAGGGCGCCGGGCTCGGGAGCGGAGTCCTGGGCGAGCAGCCAGAGCCACTCGTCCTCACCTGCCGGCGGCTGCATGACGCGCACGGCGCGCGCCACCGCCTGGCCGAAGGGGAGGTTCTCGGCGACCTGGACGAGCTGCGTCGGGCCCCAGGAGGCGAGCAGCTCCTCGGTCGCGTCCTTCGAGCCGCCGTCGACGAAGACCGTCGCGTCCGGCTGCCGGGTCTGCGCCCGCAGGGCCGTGAGGGTTCGTTCCAGGTACGCCGCGCCGTTGCGCGCGACGAGGACGGCGGTGACTCGTGGATACATCGCGGACCACCCTAAGCGATCGGGACCGGGGCCCCGCCTATGGCTCGCCGCCCCACCGATGTGGCGCGCTCCGCGAGCACGGGCCGGGATCAGGCCCGACGGCGCAGCTTCCTGCGCTCGCGCTCCGAGAGGCCGCCCCAGATGCCGAAGCGCTCGTCGTTCTCAAGGGCGTACTCGAGGCACTGGGCGCGGACCTCGCAGGAGGTGCAGATCTTCTTCGCATCGCGGGTCGACCCGCCCTTCTCGGGGAAGAAGGCCTCGGGATCGGTCTGTGCGCAGAGGGAGTCGACCTGCCACGAGAGCGCACCGGTGGGCGGCGCTGTCTCGGAGTCGATGCCCGGCCGGACCCCGGGAACACCGAGGCGGACGGGATCGACGAACCAGTCCTCGGGGACTCCGGAGTGCTGTTCCGGAAGCGTCATGCCGTCTCCTACCCCGCCTGCGAACCGATGGACGGCGGGCAGCTCCTCCCGGAGCGACCGCCTAGGTAATTACAGCGGTGTCATTCGCTCAGGTCAAGTCGCAGACCATAAACCCTCAACCCTCCGTGGAGGGTTCATCGGGCTCCGGCGTGTCGTGAAGATGAACTCCTGTCAGCCGTTCGCCGCGCTGCGGGCCCGCCAGGCGCTCTCGACCATCTCGGCGACGGTGTGGCGCATCTGCCAGCCCAGATCGCGGGCGGCGCGCTCACCGGAGGCGACGATGCGGGGCGGGTCGCCGGGGCGGCGCGGGGCGACCTCCGGGGTGAAGGCGATACCGGTGCTCTCGGCGATGGCGCGCATGATCTCGCCCACCGACGCGCCGACTCCGCTGCCCAGGTTGTAGACAGGATCGACCGGCTCCCCTGCGGCGAGCCTCTGCGCCGCTGCGACGTGGGCGAGTGCCAGGTCGGCGACGTGGATGTAGTCGCGGACACAGGTGCCGTCGGGCGTCGGGTAGTCGTCGCCGTAGATCCGCGGGGTCCGGCCGGCCAACAGAGCCTCGAACACCAGCGGGAAGAGATTGTGGGGGCTCGTGTCATAGAGGTCGGGCGCGCCAGAGCCGACGACGTTGAAGTAGCGCAGGGAGGCGTGGCGCACTCCATGTGCGCGACCCGCGTCGGCCAGCAGCCACTCCCCGATCAGCTTCGACTCGCCGTAGGGCGACTCCGGGCTCTTGGGGGTGTCCTCGGTCACGAGCTCGACGTCGACCGCGCCGTAGACGGCCGCGCTGGAGGAGAAGACGATCGAGTCGACGCCGGCGCGCTCCATCGCCGCGAGCACGCGCATCGTGCCCGTGACGTTCTGCTCGTAGGTGTGCAGGGGGCGCTGCACCGAGACTCCCGCGTACTTGAAGCCGGCGACGTGCACGACGCCCGCGATGTCGTGCTCGGCGAAGACGCGGTCGAGAAGCGCCTCATCGAGGATCGAGCCCTGATGGAACGGGACGCCGTCCGGCACGAAAGCCCCGTGCCCCGAGGACAGGTCGTCGAGCACGACGGGGTCGATGCCCTGCTCGGAGAAGGAGCGGACGACGTGCGCCCCGATGTACCCGGCTCCCCCGGTGACCAGCCATGCCATGCGCAACCTCCTCGATACCCGGCCCGCGGCTTTGCGCACCGCAACTCACCCTATCGGCGGCGCGACGACCGGCAGGATCACGATGCACGGCGATATCCTGCCAGGGTGCTCCGCTCGGTCGCCGTCCTCGCCCTGCCCGGTCTGGCACCGTTCGAGTTCGGCGTCGTCTGCGAAGTGTTCGGGATCGACCGCGGCGCAGACGGCGGGCCCGCGCTCGATTTCCGCATCGTCACTCCCGATCCCGGCCCCGTCCGCAGCGCTCTCGGCTTCGACGTCGTCGTCCTCGACGATCTCACCGCTGCCGAGGACGCCGACCTGATCGCTGTCCCCGCGCACGGCGGAGGTCCGGCGGACGACCGGGTCCTCGGCCTCCTCCGCCGCGCGCACGAGCGGGGCGCATGGATTCTGAGCGTGTGCAGCGGCGCCTTCACGCTCGCGCAGGCGGGACTGCTCGACGGGCGACGGGCCACGACCCACTGGATGCACGCCGAGGAGCTGGCGCGGCGCTTCCCCGCCGTGACCGTCGATGCGGACGTGCTGTACGTCCAGGAGGGGCGCCTGGTGACCAGCGCGGGCACCGCGGCCGGGATCGATGCGGCGCTGCACGTGGTCCGCGAGGAGCTCGGACCGCAGGCCGCGAGCGTCGTCGCGCGGCGCATGGTCGTTCCTCCGCAGCGGCACGGCGGCCAGGCGCAGTACCTGCGCACGCCGATTCCGGTGGCGCACGCCGACTCCTTCGCCGCGGTCATGGAATGGATGCTCGAACACCTCGATCAGGAGCTCACGATCGAGGCTCTCTCTCGGCGCGCCTGATGTCGCCGCGCACCTTCGCGCGCCGGTTCCGCGCCGACCTCGGGACGACTCCGCTCGCGTGGCTCACCCGGCAGCGCCTCCTGCGGGCGCAACTGCTCGTGGAGGAGTCGGACCTGACGCTCGAGGCGGTCGCCGCCCGGGTGGGCTTCGGCACGGCCGCGGTCATGCGGCACCACTTCACCCGGGTGCTGCAGACGACGCCCGCGGCCTACCGGAGGACCTTCGCCGCCTGAGGGAGTGCAGCCGAGGGAGCGCGGATCAGACAGTCGCGACGAACAGCGTCCCGCGCCCGGTGACCGCGAGGGCACCCTCCGACGGCGTCACGAACACGCTCTCGCCGCGCTCGACCCGTGCCGAGCCCTCGGCTCCGCTCACCGCGAAGGAGCCGTCGGTGGCGATCGCGATCGCCGGTCCGCGCAGCTGCACCCGGACGGCCTCGTCCGACTCCGGCTGCACGACGGCGAGCACGAAGTCCGGGACATCGGGGCGGTAGAGGCGGACGCCGGGCGCCGCCTCCTCGGCGGGCAGGTACGGCACCGGCAGCGGCGAGAACTCGAGCACGCTCACGAGCTCGGGGACGTCGATGTGCTTGGGGGTGAGCCCGCCGCGCAGCACGTTGTCGGAGGCGGCCATCACCTCGACGCCGGTGCCGTCGAGGTAGGCGTGGATGTTGCCCGCCGGCAGGTAGAGCACCTCGCCGCGGGCCAGCCGAACCCTGTTGAGCAGGAGGGAGAGCACGATGCCGGGATCGCCGGGGTAGGACGCGGCGAGGTCGCGGACCGTCGCCGTCTCGAGCCGGTCGTCACCCGCGCAGGCGTCGACGACGGCCGTCACCAGGGCGGCGACGTCGGCGCGGTCGCCGTCGGCGAGCAGCCACGAGACGGCACGTCGGAGGACCGCGGCGGGCTCACCGTCGAGTGAGTCCGCGAAACTCGAGACGGCTGCGGAGCCCGCGCCCGACGACCGTTGCGCGAGCTCGGCGAACAGCGTCCGCGCGGCGGCGGGATCGCGAAAGCCGCACAGCGCGTCGAAGCGCTCGCTCAGCGCGTAGATCAGCTCGGGCTTGTGGAACGGATCCTTGTAGTTTCGATCGGCAGCGTCGAGGGGGATGCCGGCCGCCTCCTCCTCGACGAAGCGGCGCCGGGCCGTCTCGGCCGAGGGGTGCGCCTGGAGCGAGAGCGGACCGCCGGCGGCGAGGATCTTCAGCAGGAACGGCAGACGCGGTGCTCCCGAGACCGGATCGACCGATCCCTCGACTCCGGCGAGCGCCGCCTCGGGTTCGCGGGCGATCCACTCGGCGAGTGTGTCGGCACCCACCACGGAGGGGTCGAGCACGCGCGCGGGCGAGCCGGCGTGCGCCCCGAGCCAGAGCTCGGCCTCGGGGGCTCCGGAGGCCGCCGTGCCGAGAGCCTCGGAGATGCCGGTGAGCGAGCCCCAGGCGTAGTCGCGGGGTGTGTTGCCGATCGGGATGAACATGGGAGCTCTGGCCTTCCGTCCGGGGAGTGGGTCGGAGCCGCTCGCCCGGATCCGCCCGGGCCGGCCCGCCCCGACGCTAGCAGGATCCACAACGCGCGCCCGGGAGGAGGGCCCGCCCATTGGCGTTCACCACCAGAGGACGCGGCGCTCGTCCGCCGCGTTCGTACGCTGGGCGCAGCAGCATCGCCGCCGCCACTGCGGCGCCGCGGTGCCGTGTCCGACGAGCGATGGAGCATGGAGCATGGACAGCACGACCTTCGAGACCCTGACAGCCGACTTCTACGGATTCGAGGCGGGCCTGACCCCGGGCGAGAAGAAGCTGCTCGTCGGCCTCCGGGCTTTCCTCGAGGAGCAGGTGCGGCCGATCGCCGACGACTACTGGGAGCGCGCGGAGTTCCCTCGTCAGCTGATCCCCGGGCTGCACGCGACCGGCGTCATCGGTCTGTCCTGGCCCGAGACCCGGGCTCTCGAGAACTCGGCGGTGTTCCGCGGCTGGGTGGCGCTCGAGCTGGGTCGGGTCGACGCTGGGATCGCGACGTACGTGGGCGTGCAGAACGGCCTGGTGATGGGCACGGTCGGCGTGGCCGGCTCCGACGAGCAGCGGGCGCAGTGGCTGCCGAGGCTCGCCTCGGGCGAGGTGGTCGGCGCGTTCGGGCTGACCGAGCCGCACTCCGGCTCCGACTCCGCACAGGGCCTGCGCACCACCGCGCGACGCGAGGGCGACACCTGGGTGCTCGACGGCGAGAAGCGCTGGATCGGCAACGCGACCTTCAGCGACGTGACCGTCATCTGGGCCAAGGACGTCGAGGACTCCCAGGTGAAGGGCTTCCTGGTGCCGACCTCGACGCCGGGCTACCGAGCCACCGCGATCGCCCGCAAGCAGAGCCTGCGCACCGTGCAGAACGCCGACATCGTGCTCGACGGCGTCCGCGTGCCCGAGTCGCTGCGACTCCAGGGCGCGAACTCGTTCCGCGACACGGCGAAGGTCCTCCGCCTCACCCGGGCCGAGGTCGCGTGGCAGGCGATCGGAGTCGCGATCGGCGCCTACGACGCGGCTCTGCGCTACGCGAAGGAGCGGGTGCAGTTCGGCAAGCCACTGGTGGGCCACCAGCTGGTGCAGGACCTCCTGGTGAAGAGCATCGGCAACATCACGGCGAGCATCGCGCTCGCGACCCGCGTCTCCGAGATGCTCGACGCCGGCGAGCAGCGCGACGAGCATTCGGCGCTCGCCAAGGCCTACGCGACGGCGCGGATGCGCGAGACGGTCGCCTGGTGCCGCGAGGTGATGGGCGGCAACGGCATCGTGCTCGACTACGGGGTCGCTCGCTTCTTCGCCGACGCGGAGGCGCTCTACTCGTACGAGGGCACCCGCGAGATGAACACGCTGATCGTGGGCCGCTCGATCACCGGTACGGCCGCCTTCGTCTGAGCGTCTCCGGCCGATCGGCTCCGTCGCCTGGGCTCGCCGGGCGGGCGACGGGCCGCTCGTGGCCGCTCCCTAGACTGGTCGCCATGATCCGTCGCGTCGCGCCCGCCGCTCCTCGAGGGCTGGCCGTGGCAGTGCTGGCGGTGCTGCTGGCGGGGCAGGCGCTGCGCAACCTCGTCGGCTGGTGGGGGTGGGGCCTCGTCGTGGCCGTCCTGCTCGTCGCCTCGGTGGTCGTGCTCGTCCGCGCGCGCCCGCGCCTGCGCTGGGCCCGCACGCCGAAGTCGCTGGTCGCCTTCCTGGCGCTCGCGCTGCTCTCGCTCCTGTGGTCGGCCTATCCCGGGGCGAGCGCGATCGGAGTCGGCGCTCAGCTCGCCACGACGGTCGGCGGCGTGATGCTCGCGCTCACCCTGAGCACGGGCGAGCTCGTCACCGCGCTCGGGCGCGCGCTGCGGATCTCGATCGGCCTGTCCCTGCTGTTCGAGCTGGTGGTCGCCGTCGCCGTCCGGCAGCCGATCCTCCCGGTCGGTATCGAGCCCCCCGCTGACGGTCGCGTGCCCGATGCGTTCTACTGGTCGCAGGCCGCCCTGTTCACCGGCGACCCCGTCCAGGGCATCGTCGGCAACCGCAACCTCCTGGGCTTCCTCGCGCTCCTGGGCCTCGTGGTCGTGGCGATCGAGCTGGCGGCGGGCTCGATCACCCGCCGCTGGGGTGTCCTGTGGCTCGCGCTCTCGGCCGCGACGCTCCTGCTCACCCGCTCCGCCACGGTGCTGCTGTGCCTGGTCGCCGTCGCGCTGGCCGCCGGGTTCGCCCTGTGGGCCCGTCACCGTGGAGAGAGCGGCCGGCGCCCCGTGTACCTCACCGCCGCCGCACTGGCCGTCGTCCTCGGCGCAGCGGGCAGCGCCGGGTGGGGCACTCTGCTCGGCGTCCTCGGCAAGAGCGAGGACGCGACCGGCCGCCTCGACATCTGGCGCGCGGTCGGGGAGCTGACTCTGCAACGCCCCGTGCTCGGCTGGGGCTGGGTCAGCTACTGGGCGCCGTGGGTCGCTCCCTTCGACACCCTCGCCGAACGCAAGGGCGTGCTCTACCTTCAGGCGCACGACGCCTGGCTCGACGTGGCCCTCCAGCTCGGAGTCGTCGGCCTCCTCCTCTTTGCGGCCCTCGCCGTCTCGACACTGTGGCGCTCCTGGTTCCGCGCGGTCGACCGCCCCCGGCGGGACGCACGGTCGACGCTCCCCTACTCCGCTCTTTCGCTCGCGCCCCTCCTTCTGGTGGTCGCGCTGCTCGCGCAGTCGCTCTTCGAGAGCCGGATCCTGATCGAGGGCGGCTGGATGCTCCTCGTGGTCCTCGCCGTGCAGACGAAGCAGCCGGCGACCGAAGCGGCCGAGGTGCTCGCCGCCGAGCCGACCCTCCGGCGAGCTCCCGCTCGAGGCGATGAGGCTCCGCCGCCCCTCGCTCCCCGCCTCCGTCGCCGACGCGACGGCGTCGCCGCAGTTCGCCGCGGCCCTCGCGCAGACGACCCTCGTCACCGTGCTCTGCGCCCCGGCGGTGCGCGGGATGATCGGCTGGCCGGGCTACATCGCAGCCGTCGCGGGTCTCGTCCTGCTCGCGGCCGGGATGCTCGTTCTGCGCCGTGGCCTGCTCGACTGGGAGGGCCTGCTGCCCACGAGCATCCTGGTCTTCCTCGGCTGGACCGGCCTGAGCGTCCTCTGGAGCGACTACCAGTGGGTGACGCTCTCGAGCGTCACCTACCAGCTCGCACTCGCCTTCCTCGCGATCGCGATCGGGCTCACCCGCGACATCATCCAGATCATCCGCTCCGTCGGCGACGTGCTGCGCTTCGTCCTGATCGCCTCGATCGCCGTCGAGGTGCTCTCCGGGATCCTGATCGACGTGCCGCTGCGCTTCCTCGGCGTCGAGGGGCTGCTCGCCGACGGCGGGCCGATCCAGGGGCTCGTCGGCACCCGCAACCAGCTCGGGCTGGTGTGCCTGCTGGCGATCGTGACGTTCTCGGTCGAGCTGGCGACCCGCTCCGTGGCACGCGGGCCGGCGATCGCCTCGATCGTCCTGGCGGCGACGACCCTCCTCTTCACCCGGTCGGCCGTGAGCGCCGGGGTCCTGGCGGTGGCCGCCGTGGTGGCTCTCGCGCTCCGCTGGGTCCGCCGCGGCGACAGCGGCCATCGGAGGCGTCGCCAGTACGTCGTCCTCGGCGTCGCGATCGCTGCTGCGCTCACCGCCTGGCTCCTGCGCTACCGCGTGATCGAGCTGCTCAACGCCGGGAGCGAGTTCGAGTTCCGGCTGCGGCTCTGGCAGCAGGTCTGGCGGTTCAGCGATCTGACACCGATCATCGGCTGGGGCTGGGTGGGCTACTGGCGCACCGATCTCTACCCCTTCACCGCGATCGACTACCTCTCGGGCCGGCCGCACTCGTCGAGCCTCAACGCGCTGTTCGACGTGGCGCTGCAGGTCGGGCTGGTCGGAGTCGTGCTGTTCGTGGTGCTCGTCGGCCTGGCGCTGTGGCGGTCCTGGCTGATCGCCTCCGAGCGCAAGGCCGTTGTGCACGTCTGGCCGGTTCTGGTGCTCACGGTGCTCGTGGTCACCGCACTGGCCGAGAGCTCCATCCTCCTCGACGCGGGCTGGCTGCTGGTCGTGCTCTGCGCGATGCGGGCGGCGCAGGGCCTGAGCTGGCGCCGCCTGCTCCGCCCGCGGGAGTGACGCCGGTCAGCGCGGGCGGCGCCGCTCCCCGACGGCACGGAAGACGGCGAGGTGCTCCTCTCGGCAGCGCTCCCAGCTGAAGTGGAGGGCCCGCTCCACCCCGAGCGGCCCGAGCTCACCCGTGCGCGCGATCGCCTCGAGGATCCCGTCGGCGATCGAGCGGGGCTCGAGCGGATCGATGTAGACCGCCGCCTCGCCGCAGATCTCCGGCAGCGAGCCGGAGTCGGCCGCCGCGACCGGGCAGCCGGACGCCATCGCCTCGATCGGCGGAAGACCGAAGCCTCGTAGAGACTCGGGAACGCCAGCACCGCGGCTCGACGGTAGAGGTCGGCGAGCTCGTCCGGAGTGACGTGGCCGCGCCACTCGACGAAGTCCGGTAGCGGGCCGAGGCGGTCCAGATCGCCTCCGGTCAGCACCAGCCGCAGGGCGTGGCCCTCGGCCCGGAGCAGCCGCATCGCCTCGAACAGGCGCGCGTGGTTCTTGTGCGGCCACGCGCGCGCCGGATAGAACACGAAGTTCTCGCGCGAACCGAGGTGGGGCCGGAAGCGCTCGGTGTCCACGCCCAGGTGCGACACGTGGATCCGCTCCTCCGGTATCCCCAGCAGCTCGACGATCCGGCCCTTGGTGAACGCACTGATGGTGATCACGGCGTCCGCGCGCCGCGCCGTGGCCTCATAGGCGATCCGGCGGAAGACGCGCTCGACCCGCGGGAAGAGGTGCGGCAGATCGCGGTGCTGGAGGTCGAACAGCATCTGCACGTGACCCTGACGGCGGGAGGGATAGGGCAGGGGTACCGTGAAGGGGAAGTACAGCACGGCCTCGCGGCCGAGCCGCCGACGCAGGCGCCGCGTGCGCAGCAGCCCCTGGAGCATCCCGATCGCGCGACGGCGATGGCCGGCTCCGCTCTGCACCCCCTCGGCGACGACCTCGGGCACTCCCTCGCTGAAGCCGCGCGCGTTCTCGGGGACCAGAGTCTGGACGGCGAGCCCCTCCTCCCCCGGCCGCGGGACCAGGAGGCGCGTCAGCGCACGGGCGTAGGTCTCGCCGCCGCCCATCCCGCCCGGATCGACGGTGAGCACAGCGAGCGTGACGGGGAGCGGTTCCGGCATGGCGTCCAATCGTGTCCGAGCCGGGCCAGGATACCCGCGGCGCCGCGTCGATCCCGCTGGCCTCTGACGCCCGTGGGTAGGATGTAGCCCGCTGTCATCGACCCCGACGAATTGGACCACCACGTGCCTCGCGCTTTGATCACCGGAATCACCGGCCAGGACGGCCTCTACCTCGCCGAGCTGTTGCTCTCGAAGGGCTACGAGGTCTTCGGCCTGGTACGCGGGCAGAACAACCCGAAGTACGAGCTGGTGCGCCGCACCGTGCCCGGTGTGACCCTGCTCACCGGCGACCTGACCGACGTCTCGAGCCTCGTGCGCGTGCTCGCCGCCGCTCAGCCGGACGAGGTCTACAACCTCGGCGCGATCTCGTTCGTCGCCTACTCGTGGGAGAACGCCTCGCTCACCACCGATGTGACCGGCAAGGGCGTCCTCAACATCCTCGAGGCCACGCGCCTCTACGCCGGCGACGACATGTCGCGAGTGAAGTTCTACCAGGCCTCCTCCTCCGAGATGTTCGGCAAGGTGCAGCAGGTCCCGCAGAGCGAGGACACGCTGCTCTGGCCGCGCTCCCCCTACGGCGTCGCAAGGTCTTCGGTCACTACATGACCATCAACTACCGCGAGTCGTACGGCATGCACGCTTCCTCCGGCATCCTCTTCAACCACGAGTCGCCCCGCCGCGGCCCCGAGTTCGTCACCCGCAAGATCAGCCTCGCGGTCGCGCGGATCAAGCTCGGCCTGCAGGATACGCTCGAGCTCGGCAACCTCGACGCGAAGCGCGACTGGGGCTTCGCCGGCGACTACGTGGACGCGATGTGGCGGATGCTGCAGCAGCCGGAGGGGGACGACTACGTGGTCGCCACCGGTGAGACCCACGAGATCCGCGAGTACCTCGACATCGCCTTCGCCCATGTCGGCATCGAGGACTGGACCCCCTACGTCACCCAGAACCCCGCGTTCATGCGCCCGGCCGAGGTCGACCTCCTCATCGGCGACCCGGCGAAGGCCCGCGACGTCCTCGGCTGGGAGCCGAAGGTCTCGTTCCCCGAGCTCGTGTCGATGATGGTCGAGAACGATCTCGCCGAGCAGTCGGCGCTGATCAGGTAGTCATGCCCGCAGCTCTCGTCACCGGAGCGAGCGGACAGGACGGGGGCTACCTCGTCGAGACCCTGCTCGCCGACGGCTGGGAAGTCTCCGCGCTCGTGCGCGGGGCCGATGCCGCCTCCCTGCCGGCCGCTGTCCGCGCCTTCGAGGGCGACCTCGGCGACCCGGCCGGCCTGGGCCGAGTCGTCGCCCGGGCGCAGCCGGACACGGTGTTCCACCTGGCCGGCCTGTCCTCCGTCGCCCTCTCGTGGCAGGAGCCCGTGCTGACCGCCGAGGTCACCGGAACGGCGGTCGCAGCTCTCCTGGAGGCCTCCTGGCACTCCAGGAGTCGGCCGGTCGCGAGGTGCGCTTCGTGCAGGCGTCGTCCTCCGAGATCTTCGGCGCGGCGACAGCGAACCCGCAGACCGAGGAGACCCCCATCCGACCGGTCTCGCCCTACGGCGCGGCGAAGGCGTTCGCCCACCACCTGGTCGCGGTCTACCGCGGGCGCGGGCTGCACGCGTCCTCGGGAATCCTCTACAACCACGAGTCCCCCCGCCGGCCCCCGGGCTTCGTGACCCGCAAGATCACGGCGGGTGTCGCCGCCATCGCGACGGGGGCCGAGTCCGAGCTCTCGCTGGGCAATCTCGATGCTCGCCGCGACTGGGGCTGGGCCCCTGACTACGTCGATGCACTGGTGCGCGCCTCCCGTGCCGAGCAGCCCGGCGACTACGTCGTGGCGACCGGAGTCGCCCACTCGGTGCGCGACTTCGTCCGCGCCGCCTTCACGGCCGCCGGCATCGACGACTGGGAGCACCGGGTCACGGTCGACCCGCGCTTCGCGCGGCCGGTCGACGCCCCCGAGATGCGGGGCGACGCCTCCCGCGCACGCGAGGTGCTCGGCTGGTCGCCGACCGTGAGTTTCGAGGAGATCGTCGCCCGGATGGTCGAGAACGACCTCCACCTCGCGCGCCGAGCGGTCTGACTGCGCGGATCACCCCGCGCCGTCTCCGCGCCGCCGCGGAACCGAAACGTACAATGATCTGGCTGCCGCCACGGCAGTGCTATGGCTGGGAGACCGATGAGCAGCAGGAATACCACGATCACGCGCGCGGCGGACCGCGTCGATGCGATCGCCCAGGAGCCGTTCCATCAGAGCGGCACGCAGCCCGGAGGGCGCCGCGCGAGCGGTTTCGTCTCGGCACTGATCGACATCTTCAAGCACCGCGAGCTGCTCCGGCTCCTCGTGAACCGCGAGCTCAAGGCGCGCTATAAGGACTCCAGCCTCGGCTTCGTCTGGACGCTCATCCGCCCCCTCGTGATGCTGATGATCTACTACGTGGCGATCGGTCAGTTCCTCGGAGCGGCCCGAGGCATCCCTGTGTTCGCGATCTTCGTGTTCTGCGGTCTCACCCTCTGGAACCTCTTCAGCGAGATCGTCGCGACCGGGACCACGTCGATCCTGGCGAACGCCGGACTGATCAAGAAGGTCTACCTCCCCCGCGAGATCTTCCCCGTCGCGACCATCGGTGCCGCTCTGTTCAACTTCGCCGTGCAGTTCCTCGTGCTGATCGTGGGAGCGGCGGCGCTCGGAGCCCTCACCATCAGCTGGCAGCTCCTGTTCATCATCCCGGCGCTCGCAGTCACCCTGGTCTACGGGCTCGCACTCGCACTCGCACTGTCCGCACTGAACGTCTACCTGCGCGACATCCAGTTCCTCGTCGAAGTGGGGCTACTGATCTTCTTCTGGCTCTCGCCGATCACCTACGCCTGGTCTTTCGTGGTGCAGACGGTGCCGAGCTGGATCGAGCAGATCTACCTGCTCAACCCGATGACGAACGCGATGCTCGCATTCCAGCGGGCCATCTGGGGTCCCGGATCCCACGAGACGCTGGTCGAGCAGGCCGATGGCAGCTTCACCGCGGTGCCCGGGCAACCGTGGCCCGCCGACATGGCCCTGCACCTTCTCATCGTCTTCCTCGTCGGGGTGGTGCTGGTCTGGGTCTCCCACCGCATCTTCCGCCGCCTCGAGGGCAACTTCGCACAGGAGATCTGACCGCATGACACTCGAGACCGAGGTCGCCGTTCCCGACGCGGCGGCGATGCCGACCATCATTCGCGTTCAGAACGCCTCCAAGCGCTTCGTGATCCGCAAGGACAAGAGCCTCAAAGAGCGCGTCGTCAACTTCGGCCGGGGCAAGCAGCACCGCGATGACTTCTGGGCGCTGCGCGACATCGATCTCGACATCCCTCTGGGATCCACAGTCGGCCTGATCGGCGCCAACGGCTCCGGCAAGAGCACGTTGCTGAAGCTGATCGGCGGAATCATCCAGCCCACGACCGGCACGGTGGAGCGCCGCGGGCGTCTGGCTGCACTCCTTGAGCTGGGTGCGGGATTCCACCCCGACCTCACAGGGCGGGAGAATGTGTTCCTCAACGGGGCGATCCTGGGGCTCTCCCGAAAGGAACTGGAGGACAAGTTCGACTCGATCGTCGACTTCTCCGAGATCTCGGACTTCATCGACACCCAGGTCAAGTTCTACTCTTCGGGCATGTATGTGCGGCTGGCATTCGCGATCGCCATCCACACCGATCCCGATCTCCTCCTCGTCGACGAGGTCCTCGCGGTCGGCGACGAGCCGTTCCAGCGCAAATGCATGGACCGCATCCGTGCGTTCCAGCGTGCCGGCAAGACGATCGTGCTCGTGACCCATTCCCTCGAACAGGTCGGCGAACTCTGTGATCGCACGGTCGTCCTCGAGCACGGTTCCGTCATCTACGACGGAGAGACGGCCCGCGGCCTCGAAGTGCTCCGCAACGGATTCGAGTCGTCGCGCCAGGAAAGGGTCGAGCGGGAAAGCGCAGAAGCGGAGGAGGCGGGCGAGGAGCCCGAGCAGGCCCAGCCGGCTGAGATCGTCAGCATCGAACTTGAGGGCGGGACGGTCGAGCAGGGTAACCGCATCCTGCGCCCGGGAGACGACCTCGAGGTGCGCGTGACCCTGCGTCCGCTGACATCCGCTCCCCTGGAGCGCTGGTTCCTCGGAATGGGTGTGGACACTCCTCTCGGCCAGGTCGTCTTCGGGACGAACACCATGCGCCTGGGCTTCGAGCACCCGCCGCTCACGAAGGAGACCACCGTCGTCTTCCACCTGCCGGACACGCACTTCGGCGGCGGAACGTATGCGGTGCACGCCTCCGCGTCGACGATGGACACGGGAGAATTCACCCGGGTGCCCGTGGGCGCCCGCTTCACGGTCGAGCGCTCGAGCAAGCGGGTCGGTCTGGTAGACGTCGGGGCGTCCGCGACGGTCGACGGCATTACCCTGGCATGACCTCGGAGCAGGTCCGGCTGCTCGTCGATGCGAGTCCTCTGGCGGCTGAGCGGCTGACCGGCGTGGGCCATGTCCTCCTCGAGACCCTGCGGGCGCTCGAGGCCGCGCACCGTCGGGGCGACGTCGACGTCATCCTCTTCGTTCCGGCTTCGGAGCGCAGGGCAGTCGCGAGCATCGGACTGCCGTTCTCCGTCCGGGGCATTCCGCTCCCCCGGCGACTCGTAGGCCTGCTGACTCGGACGTCGGTCCCCCTGGACCCGTTCGTCGGACGGGGGGTCTACTTCTTCCCGAACTACCGCAACTGGGCGCTGACTCGACACTCCCGCGGAATAACCTTCGTCCACGACGCCTGCTTCGCTGTAGCCCCCGAGCTCGTTCCCGCCGACCGTCGGGCTCTCCTCCGCGCCCGGATGCCCGGCTGGCTCTCGCGCTCCGACCTCGTCGCGACGGGGACTCCCTCCGCCGCCGCAGAGATCGTCGAGCACCTCGGCGTCGAGCGGGACCGCGTCGTGATCCTGCCGACCACCGTGGACGCTTCGGTCTTCCGTCGACGTGCCGCCGCCGAGGTCGCCGCAGTCCGCGCCCGGGTCGGGGTCGGGGTCGACCGCTACCTGCTGTTCGTCGGTGCGGTGGAGCCGCGGAAGAACGTCGCCGCTCTCGTGAGGCTTTCGCCGCCGCAGAGCGCCCTCGGGCCACGACGCTCCTGATCGTCGGGGCGACCTCGTGGGACGACGACGATGTCCGACGAGCCGTCGACGAGGCAGTGACCGCCGGAGCCGATGTCCGGCTCTCGCCCGTCTTCGTCGAAGACGCCGAGATGCCGGCGCTGATGACCGGCGCTGACGCCCTCGCCCTCGTCTCGCTGCACGAGGGGTTCGGTCTGCCGGCCCTCGAAGCAGTGGCGACAGGGACGCCCGTCGTCGTGTCCGATATCCCGGGCATCCGCGATGCACTGCGCGGGCACGAAAGCGCGGCGGAGTTCGTGCCGCTCCACGACGAGAGAGCCTTGAGACGCGCACTCGAGTCCGTTCTCGCCCATCCTCGACACGTCGAGGCGGGACGAGTACGCCCCTGGAGCGACGCCGCCGAGTCACTCGTGCGTGCCGCTCAGGGCCTCGTGGAGTCCTGAGCCCCCTGCCCGCACCCTCGGGGAGGAGGAGGCGCTGCGTTCTAGTGCACCGAGACGCCAGCCGGAGCCACAGCAGTGACGTAGCTCCACAGCTCGTCGGCGTACTCACCCCACGTCCGGTTCACCCGGGCGTGCGCCTCCGCGGTGAGGCGCGCGTGCACCTCGTCATCGGTGATCAGCGAGATGAGCGCGTCACGGATCGAGCGGTCGTCGCGGGGATCCACGAGCAGAGCGCCGCCCTGGGCGGCGATGTCCTTCATGCTGCCGAAGCCGGAAGTGATGACCGGAGTTCCGACTGCGAGCGACTCAGCCACCGGAAGCCCGAATCCCTCGTTGAGCGAGGGGAACACCGTGCAGCGCGCGCTCCGATACGCGCTCCAGAGCAGTTCGTCCGTGATCGCCGAGAAGGAGTCCACCGCTCTGCCCTCGTCCTGCAGAGCATGCATTCGACCCTGGAACTCCTCGCTGTTCCACGCGTTCCCGCCGATGAAGGCGAGCGTGAAGTCGACCCCTGACCGCCAGACCAGCTCAGCGGCATGCAACACGGCCAGGTGGTTCTTGCGCGGCTCGTGGCTGCCGATGCAGACGACGAGAGGGCTCCCGTCCTCGGCGCCCAGCAGAGCGCGGGTGCCCTCCTCGTCGAAGTCGGCGCCCCCTCCCGCAGAGGCCGGCAACGGGATCGCGTCGACGTCTGGACCGGATTCGCCCTCGAGCATGCCGCGCCAGCCCCGGAACTCGGTCTGCGAGGCGTGCGACACGGTGGCGACACGGTCCATATGCGAGACGGCGACGAGGGTTCGTGGGAACTGACCGCTGATGCCGCCATGAGCGGTCTCGGCCGTGGTGAGCGGAACGCAGTCGTGGCCGATCATGGTGGTCGCGTTACCACTGAACTCCGTGAAGGCCGAGAGCCGTGCGCTCCGTGCGTCCTCGATCGCGAGCTCCGGGAGGACGTAGAGCGACTCCCAGGGCACCACCACCGGGGCCCGAGGATCGAGCCGCGCATCTGGGGCCGATCCGTAGAGCGCATTGGTGCGCAGCTCACTGCCGACCTCGCGGAATCCGGACATCGCGTCGTCCCACACGATCAGCATCACATCGTGGCGGCTGTTCCACTCGACGATCGTGTTGCGGACGACCCGCTGGATTCCCGTCGCCAGGCCGGTGCGAGCGGTGTGGTGGACATCGACAAGCACGGCGTGCCGTGCAATCACGACGGTGTCAGGAGAGCGGACGATATCGAGGACACGCGCGGCGGCGGTCGGCCGCAGCAGAGACTCCACCAGCCGCGCGACCCCCTCGAGGCGAGCCGTGCGCCGCGAATCGACGACCTGATCGCGCACCGGCAGCTCGGCGTTCAGAACCGCGAGGAGGAGCCATGTCTGCTCGAAGGTCGGCTCGGCGAGCGCATCGGACACCTGCCGCACCAGAGCCGGAACCTGGCGGGCCGGAGGAGTCGTCGGCTCGACTGTCTCGAGCAGCAGGGTCAGGCGCTCGATCGCTGTCGACTCACGCATCGTCATCCTCCTCGTCGCGCCCAGCCCTGGAAGGCACGAGGGCCTCCCACAGCTCGGCGGAGTAGTCGTTCCAGGTTCGTTTCGGACGAGAGCGAGCCTGCGCGGCGAGCTCCGCCAGCCGCTCATCGGAGTCGAGCAACTCGCGCATCGCCGCGAGGAGCTGGTCGTCGTCGTAGGGATCGACAGTCAGGCATCCGCCGTCGGCGGCGATCTCGGCCAGCGATCCGCGGTCGGACGTGATGGTCGGGAGGCCGAGAGCCAGCGCCTCGGCCACAGGCAGGCCGTAGCCCTCATGAGTCGAGGCGAAGACGAAGAACCGTGCGTTGCGGTAGGAGGACACCAGCACGTCGTCGCTCGCACCGCGGACGATCTCGACGGGCCTACCTCGGCGCTGAGCCTCCCGGATCCGAACGTCGAAGACCTGGGTCGCCCACGGATTGCCCCCGCCGATGAAACGGAGCCGGAACTTCTTGCCCTCGCGCCACAGCATCTCTGCTGCGAAGAGGGTCGCCAGGTGGTTCTTGCGCGGCTCGTGGCTGCCGACCGAGAGAACGAGAGGGAGGTCGTCCTTCTCGGGAGTCGCCTCCGTCGTCAGCGGAGGCGACTCGACGGGCAACGAGACGGTCGACAGCTCAGGGCCCTCGAGCCCCTGGGCGGGCAGTGCCGCCGTGAAGCCCTCGAACTCCTGTGTCGCGGCCGCGCTGATGCCCGCGACCCGGGTGGCGTGCTTGACCACCGTGAGGTAGTTGACGAAGCGCAGGCTCTCCTGCGGTGGCACGGTGTCGGCGCTGACCACCGGGATCGCGTCGTATCCGATCACGCTGACCGTGTTGCCCGAGAACTGAGCGAGCGCGGCGAGAGGATCACAGATGCCCACCGTGGGCACCTCGGGTATCACGACGGTCGAGCGGAACGGCACGACGAACTCGACGCGGTCGGGACGGCCCTGCTCCCAGGGCCGCGCACTGCTGGTCTCGAAGTCGATGACCCGCTCGAGCTCTCCGGCACCGAGCCGACGCAACGCCATGGAACCGTGCTCCCAGGCGGTGAGGATCAGATCGTGGTCACGATGCCAACGCTTCATCGTCTGACGGACCACGCGTTGAATACCGGTCGCGTGCGAGTTGCGGGCGCAGAAGTCGACGTCGACCACGACCGCGTCGGTGACGACGGAGAGCGTCGTGGAGAGGTCGTGGTAGCCGGTCGAGGCCCGAGTGCCGGCGACCATGAACACGCGCATCGCCTCGTGCGGCTGCGCCAATTGCAGCGAGCGTTTGAACCAGCTGAACAGGTGCGGCACGGGGTAGACCCCGAGGAACGCCGCCAGCGAAAGCCAGGTCAGGTCGTCCGAGTCGCGACGCTGCACAGCTCGCGCGATCTCATCGAGGAAGGGCCCGGGGCCCCGGTCGGCGAGATCGGCCGACGCCGCGGGATCCTCGAGAACGAACGGCGCGATCTGCTCGAGCCGTTGCACGACGAAGGCACGGCGGGCGTCGCGACCCGCGAGGTCGAGGTCGTTCACCGGGCCCGACCGCCGAAACGGCGCTTGGCGTAACGGATCGAGTGGCGCACTGCGCCGGGCAGGCCCAGCTGACCGACGCGGATCTGGAAGGTGCGTGCTGCACGCAACGGCCGCGTGACCTTCCACGAGAGGGTCGACTCGAAGTCGGCCACGTAGTGGACACCGCCGAAGTGCATGTTCGCGGCCCACTGATCGAGTGGGTCGTTCAGCAGGGAATCCAAGCGGTCACGGAGCTCCTCGATGGTCTCCGCTTCGGTCGCGCCCTCGTTGCGGGCGCGCTGGGGGAACGTCGTCTCTTCAGGCACAGCTCCAGTGTAATCGGCCGACAGGCTTCTCTCGGGCGCCTGTGATGAACGGCGGGTCCCGGAGCCCCGCTCGGCCATCTCACGATGCGCGTCGACGACTCTGTCGGCGGCGCCCCCGCTTCCTCCCAAAAAACGAGAGATCTCATCACCTGCAGAGGGGAACGGCATTCCTGCGCCGTCATCTCTCGCGGGACAACGAGAGGAGAGTCCTCTGCGGGCCGGTGAAACGTGGGCGTGGAAGCTCCTAGGAGGGTCCCTCAACTGATGACAGCGGGTCACGAGAGCGCACTTCTCGGGCGTCGGATCTCCCCTCGCGCCAACTGATCCCGAGGCGCATAAGGGTAGAAATCAGTCACTGCTGACGTCCGAATCATGGCACCAGCAGCACCAGACGTTCTCGAGCGGACAAGGGCACCGGCAGCACATCGCACAGGCGTCGATTCTCGCTCCCGATATCGCGGACGACGCGCGGAGAGGCGAACGGTACCGCGATGGCGGAAAGAACCTTCTCTTCACTCTCACCCGACCGATGCGGGCGGCATTCGCGTCAGAAGTCGAGGTCGGTGCACGCGCTTATCAGCGACGGGACGTCAGCGGTGGGGCAGGCGGATCCCGGATGTGTCGGCGACGGCGGAGGCGTCGTCCTCGAACAGAGCGGCAGCGGCCATCTCGGCTTCGCGCCGCTCGACCACTCCTCCTGAGCGGTGGTGACCGAACACCCAGTAGCGGTAGAGGACGAATCGGAAGGCGGTCGCGAGCACAAGACCGATGACGTTGGCCGAGATGTTGTCGGCCACCAGATTGTCGAAGCCCAGGACGTAATGCGAGACGTAGAGGGGCAGCAGGTTCACGGCCATGCCCGCGACGGCCACGACGCTGAACTCAGCGAGTTCGAGGAGGTAGTTCGCTCGGCGGTGCTCGCGGAAGGTCCAGTAGCGGTTGCCGAACCAGGTGACGACGGTCGCTGCGGCGACGGCGACCACCTTGGCGCCGATCGGCCCCGACAGCAGGTGCTCTCCGCCGATCCCGCCGACCCGGAGGAGGTTGAAGACGGTGACGTCGACGACGAGGCCGATGATGCCGACCACGCCGAACTTGAGCGCGTACGAGACGAGACCTGCGGAGACCGCACGGACGAGCGCGATCGCGCCCCGACGAGGCGGGGTCGCGGCAGTGGTGACGCGGGAATCGGCCACGGGCTCAGGACACCGGCGTCTTCGGCGGGCGGGTGCGGGTGCCTTCGCGCAGGCGGATCCTCACGAGGATCCAGATCGCTTCGAAGCCGTCCTTCACGGTGATCTTCTTTCCCTCTTCGCGGGTACGGGCCTTGTAGCTGATGCCGACCTCGTAGGGACGGTAGCCGCGGGCGAGGAGTTTCCCGGTGACCTCCGCCTCCATCCCGAACCCCTTCTCCCTGATGCCGAGGGAACGGTAGAGACTCAGCGGCATCAGCTTGAAGCAGGTCTCCACATCCGAGATGTAGGCGTTGAAGAGGATGTTCGTGATCAGGTTCACGCCCTTGTTGCCCAGCACGTACCAGTACGAGAACGACGTGTGACTCCCGAACGTGCGACTCCCGTACACGAGCTCCGCCTCTTCGTCCAGGACCGGCTGCAGCAGCGATGGGATCTCGCTCGGCCGATACTCCTCATCCGCGTCGCAGATGATCACGTAGTCACCCGTCGCCTCCTGCACGGCCCGGCTGATCGCCGCGCCCTTGCCCTGGTTGCGCGGCTGGTGGAACACCCGGATCCGCGGATCCTCGAGGGAGTCCAGGATCTCGCGGGTCCGATCACGGCTGCCGTCGTTCACGATCACGAATTCGATCTCGACGCCCTCCTGGAACTCCACAGCGAGGACACGATCCACTGCCTTGCGCAGCGTCGCCTCCTCGTTGAACACGGGCATCAGGATCGACAGTCTCACAGGGCACCGCTCTCGTTCGACGCACCCTCGGAGAACCAGCGCACCGTGCGCGCCAGCCCCTCCTCGATCGACACCTTCGGCTCCCAGCCGAGGACCTCGCGGGCACGGGTGATATCAGGCCGACGACGCTCGGGATCGTCGACAGGGCGAGGACCGTAGTGGACCTCGGAGTCGCTTCCCACGAGCTCCACGATCCGACGGGCGATCTCCCGCAACTCCAGCTCGTCCACGGACCCCAGGTTGATCGGGCCCGCGTCGGACGACTCCACCATCCGCAGGACACCCTCGACCAGATCGTCGACGTAGAGAAGGGACCGCGTCTGCGTCCCGTCACCGTGCATCGGCAGCGGAGAACCCGCCAACGCAGCCTTCGCGAACGCCGGTACCGCCCGGCCGTCGTCGATGTCCATGTTCGGCCCGTACGTGTTGAAGATCCGCACAACACCAGTGTCCACGCCGAAACTGCGCCGATACGCGAACGTCAACGCCTCCGCATACCGCTTCGCCTCGTCGTACACACTCCGCGGCCCGTTCGGATTCACGTTCCCCCAGTACTCCTCGTGCTGCGGATGCACATGCGGATCCCCGTACACCTCCGACGTGGAAGCGAGCACGAACCGGGCACCATCCCGACGCGCCACATCCAGCAACGCCTCCGTCACCACCGAGCCGGCATGCAAGGTCTCGATCGGATGCGCCAGATACCGCGGCGGCGACGCAGGCGACGCGAAATGCAGCACCACATCGAACGGACCCACGAGAGAGCGCGCAGTGGCCGCGTCCGCCTCGACCACTGTGAGCGCGGGGTGGCCGAGGTGGGCAGCGACGTTGCGGGTCGAGCCGGTCAGCAGAGAGTCGAGAACGACCACCCGGTCGCCGCGGCGGAGGAGACGTGCGGCGAGATTCGATCCCACGAACCCGGCGCCACCGGCGAGAAGGACAGTGCGTGTCATGGAAGAGCTTTCGTCGAGCATGCGTGCTGGGCGGCGACATCCCGGCGGAACCCGAAGAAATTACCATAGGGTTCCCTCGCGCCCGGACAGGCCCCGCCTCCGCTCAGCGCTCCCCGCAGAACGGAAGGACCACCACCGGATGACCGTCGACGACGCCGCCACCCTGCCGAAGGGCCGACGGCACCGTCGTCGCCGGGCGCTCCTCCTCGATCTGGGACTCGGCGCTGCGGCCGCCGTGCTCTCGACCGCGCTCGGGGTCCTCGCGCTCGGCATCACACCGCAGAACCTCGGCGAGAGGTGGGCCTTCGGCGGCCCGGACCAGGTGCTGCACTACACGATCTTCTCGAGCGCCCGCGAGGTGTTCCCGTTCCTGCCCAACGGCCGGCTCGGATTCCCGGCCGTCCAGAACCTCTTCTTCGCGCCGCTGTTCGATCCCTGGTCGGCCGTCTTCGTCGCTCTCGTCGGACCGTTCACTCCCGACGGCGTCTGGCTGCTCAACCTCTACAACATCGCCGGCTTCACCGCCGTCGGAACCACCGCCTACGTCTTCTTCCGGGCTCTGCGCCTGCGCCGCGCCACGTCTCTGGTGTTCGGCGTGCTGACGGCGGTGCTGCCCTACCACTTCGTGCAGATGTCCATCGGGCACCCCTTCCTCGCGAGCTACTGGGCCGTGCCGCTCATCGGCGTACTGCTGCTGGTGATCGGCGGGCGGGAGACGGATCCGCTGGCCCGGTGGACGGCGGGCATCGTCGGCCCGCGCCGCCGTCGCCTCGTGCGAGCGGCGGTCGTCATCGTCATCGCCGTGGCGATCGCGTGGACGCAGTCGTACTACTTCGTCTTCGGCGCCATCGTGCTCGGCTCGGCGTGGGCACTGGCGGTGCTCGCGACACTGGTGCGCCGGTCGCCACTGCGCACGCTCGCCTGGCCCACGCTCGCACTGGGCTCACTCCTGGGCTTCGTCGCCGTTCAGCTCGCCGTGCTCTCGAACAACCAGGGCGATCGCTACGAGAAGTACTTCCAGGGCCGCTCTCCGCAGGAGTCGGAGTTCTACGGCGGCAAACTGCAGAGCCTGCTCCTGCCCTCGCCCACCAGCGGGTTCTCACCGCTGGCCGAGCTCGCCCAGGACTACGCCCGCTCGAGCAGGATCCTCGAGACGACCGAGAACCCCTCGACCGCGGTGGTCGTCTCGGCCGCGTTCCTGCTCGTCCTGCTGATCGTGCTGTCAGCGCTCGGCCGGGCGGGACGCTCCGGCGTGGGCTCGCGCTCGCGTATCGCCCTGCTGGTCACGGACGCCCGGGTCGGGCTGCTCAGCCAGGCGTTCGTCCTCGCGCTTCTCTTCTTCGTCGTCGCCGGGCTCGGCGCGATCCTCTCCTACGTCGTCAGCCCCGAGATCCGGGCGTGGTCGCGGATGTCGATCGTGCTCAGCGTGCTCGCTCTCGGCGTGGCGGGGATCGCCCTGGAGGCGGTCACGCGGCGCCTGCGACTCCTCCTCCCTGCACTGGCGGTCGTCGCGTGGTGGGGCTGATCGACCAGGTGGCGGGGACGGCGGCGGCGATCCCGCTCGATCCGACCGACGACGCCCCCGTCCGTGCGTTCACTCACGAGACGGAGCGACGCCTCGCCGACGGATGCGGGATCGCGCAGCTCCCGCTCAAGGACTTCCCCGAGACCGACCCGATCGGAGACATGGGCGACTACGACGAGGCCCTGCCCTACCTCTACTCCTCGGACGAGGCGGGCCTGCGCTACAGCTACGGCGCGGTCCGCGGCACCCGCTCGGCCGACGACTGGGACCTCGCGACCACACCCCGCTCCTTCGAGCGCGAGTATGACGCCTCGGGTGCCTGCGCGGTCCTCGTCGACACCTTCGCCTACGTCGATGACCCCGACGGCTGGAAGCCCTTCGTCGACGCGGTCGCCGACTCAGACCGGCCGAGCGTCGTCAGCACCGACTCCGACCGGCGCTGGCTGCTCTTCCGCACCGGCTCGTGAGCGCCGGGGCTCGACGACGGCCGTGAGCCCGAGTACGCCCTCCACCGGCGGGCCGGGCGACCCGCCTCTCGGACGGGAGCAGCTACCGGGACGAGTCGCGCCCGAGCCGGATCCGCAGGACCAGCACAAGGCTGCGCAGCATCGTGTTGCCCGGGATCTTGGAGGTCCCCTCGGTGCGGTCGAGGAACACGATCGGGATCTCGCGGACCTGACGTGCGGCGACGGACGCACGGTGCTTCAGCGCGATCTGGAAGCCGTAGCCCGTCGCATCGACGGTCTCGAAGTGGATCCGCTCGAGCAGCTCACGGCTGAAGAGGTTGAACCCGCCCGTCCAGTCGGTCAGCCGCGACCCGAGTAAGGCCCGCGAGTAGAGGTTGCCGCCGCGGCTGAGGATCTTGCGGTCGAGCGTCCAGTCCGGCGTGCCGCCTCCGGGGATGTATCGCGAGGCGACCACGAGATCGGCACCGGCGCGCACTTCGCGGAGGAAGTCGGAGAGATACGCCGGGTCGTGCGAGAGATCAGCGTCCATCTGGAGGATGTGCGTCGGCGGGTCCTCGCGCCCGAGCACCTGTTCGAAGGCCCACAGGTAGGCGGCGCCGAGTCCCTCCTTGGCCGCGCGAGAGAGCACCTCGACCGAGAACGTCCCTGTCGACAGCTGGGCGCCGAGCGCGCGCGCCCGCTCGGCGGTGCCGTCGGGCGAGGAGTCGTCCACGATGACGGAGCGCACGAGCACGTCGGGCTCGGCCGCAGCGGCGGCGGCCAGCCGGCGCAGCAGCTCGCCGACGTTGTCCGCTTCGTTGTACGTGGGAGTGACGATGGTGAGGGAGAGCATGGCGATCCGATTCGGGCGGTGGCGGAGCGGCGTCGGGCACGCTCGCGCCGGGGCGGAGGCGGTGGAACAGTACCAGCGTGCACCATCGGCCCTGGGGCGTGCCGGGCGCGCGCCGCCCGCCGATGGGAAGGGCATCCGCGACAGCGCCGCACTTTCTCAGGAAGGGTTCGCGCGCAAGGGGGTCCCAGTACAGACCGACCGCGTACTCTCGGCCCGAGTCGTCCCGCCGGGCGATCGTCGGCAGGAGGAGTACCGTGGCGCGTTGGCTGGAATCCCAGAAGGTGCGATTCGTCGTCGCGGGTTCGCTCAACACAGCGCTGGACTTCCTGATCCTCAACGCGCTCTCGCTGATGGTCGGTCTGCCGACACTCCTCGCGAACGTGGTCTCGGTGACGGTCGGGATCTCGATCTCGTACTTCCTCAACCACTTCTTCGTCTTCCGCCACCCCGACCGCCCGACCCTGCGGACCTTCGGCCAGTTCTTCCTCGTCACCGGCTTCAGCTCCCTCGTCCTGCAGTCGCTGATCATCTACGGCTTCGAGGTCTTCTTCGACACCCGCTTCGGCACGTCCCTCCTCTTCCTGCCCAGCGCGGGCGAGAAGGCGTTCCTGGCGATCAACGTCGCCAAGGCGGTCGCGGTGCTCGTGGGCCTCGTCTGGAATTTCTGCCTCTACAAGTTCGTCGTGTTCCGCAGGCCCGCGTCCACCGCGGACATCGCGGTCGAGCTCGGCGAGATCGTCGACGAGGTCGGGTCCGCGGCTCGCTGAGGCTCGGCGGAGCCGCGTGCTAGCCTCGTCGAGTTCTTCCGACGGTGCCCCCGCCCGTCGACACCGCACTCCCCGGAGGCTCCCATCGCCCGCTCGACGTTGCCCATCGCGGTCGTCGTCGTCACCCACTTCTCGGGTGAGGTCCTCCGCGCTTGCCTGGAGTCGATTCCCGCGGCGACGGACCACGACGTGCGCATCGTGGTCGTCGACAACCAGACGACCGACGACTCCGTGCGCCGCGTGGTCGAGCGGCACCCCGAGGTCGAGTTCCACGAGACGGGTCGGAACCTCGGTTACGGCAGGGCCGTCAACTACGCGGTCGATCGCCTCGGACCCGAGGTCGAGTGGATCCTGGTGACGAACCCGGACACGGTGTTCCTGCCGGGCTCGATCGACGCGCTGTACGCCGCGGCGGTCACCGACGACCGGATCGGCTCGATCGGACCGCGCATCCTCGACTCCGACGGCACCGTCTACCCCTCCGCGCGGGCGCTCCCATCACTCGGGACGGGCATCGGCCACGCCCTCTTCGCGCACATGTGGCCGGGCAACCCCTGGTCCGCGACGTACCGTCGCTCCCGCGCGGTCGAGACTCTCGAGCACGGCCGCATGGAGGCGGGCTGGCTGTCCGGAGCGTGCGTGATGGTGCGGCGGACGGCGTTCGACCAGATCGGCGGCTTCGACGACCGCTACTTCATGTACTTCGAGGACGTCCAGCTGGGCGATTCCCTCGGCCGGCGGGGGTGGACGAATGTCTACCTCGCTGACGCGGTGGTCTCGCACCTCGGCGGCCACTCCACTCGCCTGGCGTCGGCGCGGATGCTCGCGGTGCACCACCGCAGCGCCTACCTCTACCTCGCGCAGAAGTACGGAGCCTGGTACCAGGCTCCGATCCGTGCCGCTGTGCGCCTAGGACTCGGAGCGCGCGTGGCACTCATGCGCCTGCGACCGAAGCGCTGACGGGCCTCGCCGGTCAGGCGGAGCCGTCCAGCTCGGCGTAGTAGTCGCGCGCCTCGTCCCAGCTCGGGAGGATGCCCTGCGCCTCGGCGTCGGCGAGCGACGGGGCCGCGGTGTCCTTCGGCGAGAGCAGCAACTCCCCGGCCTCCGGGGGGAAGCGCAGTCCGATCTGCTCGTCGAGCGGGTCGACGCCCTTCTCGCGCTCCGGATCGAAAGTGGCGCTCACGAGGTACGACACGACGGCATTCTCGGTGAGGGCCACGAACGCATGCGCGAGGCCCTCCGCGAGGTAGACGGAGCGGCGGTCGACGTCGTCGAGCAGGACGGACTGCCACCGGCCGAAGGTCGGCGAGCCGACGCGCACGTCGATCACGTAGTCGAGCACCGAGCCGGAGAAGCACGAGACGTACTTGGCCTGCGACGGCGGGACCTGGGCGAAATGGATGCCGCGCACAGTGCCGCGCCGCGAGACCGACGTGTTGCCCTGTCGCAACGAGAGCGGGTGACCGACCTTCTCGGCCAGGTGATCGAACCGGTAGAACTCGTAGAAGACCCCTCGGTCGTCGGGGAATTGGCGCGGCGTCACCTCGTAGGCGTCGGGGATGTCGAGCTCACGGATCTGCACGGACGTCAGTGTATCGACGGCATGTTCCAGAACTGTGACGTCGTCCGGACAGGCCGGTGCCGCACTCGCCCGACTCGGTGCGGCACCGACGCCGGTCCACGGTGCTCAGGCATGATGATGACGTGACCTTCCTCATCACGGGCGCCTCGGGCATGCTCGGCACGGACCTGCGCGGCGCCGTCGGCGACCGCGCCAGCACCGCCCTCGGGCGCGGCGACCTCGACGTCACCGACCTCGAGGCAGTGCGCGCCGCCGTGGCCGGCCACGACGCGGTCGTGAACTGCGCGGCCTACACGCGCGTCGACGACGCTGAGAGCGACGAGGACGCTGCACGGAGCGTCAACGCCGTCGGGGCGCACAACCTCGCGATCGCCACGGCGGAGACAGGTGCCGCCCTCGTCCAGGTCTCGACCGACTACGTCTTCGACGGCTCCGCTGCGAGCCCTTACGCGGAGGACCACCCCCGAGCACCGATCTCGGCCTACGGCCGCACGAAGGCCGAGGGCGAGGAGCTCGTGCTCGCCGGGAATCCGGAGCGCGGGTACGTGGTCCGCACCGCCTGGCTCTACGGCGCGCACGGCGGCAACTTCGCCAAGACGATGGTCCGTCTCGCGGGCTCGCACGAGACCCTCGCCGTCGTCGACGACCAGCACGGCCAGCCGACCTGGACCGCCGACCTCGCCGCGCGGCTGATCGAGCTGGTCGACCGGGGGGCGCCTCCCGGCGTCTACCACGGCACCAACTCCGGCGAGACGACGTGGCTCGGCTTCGCCAGGGCGATCTTCGCCAAGGCGGGGCTCGACCCCGAGCGCCTCAGACCGACCGACAGCGGCTCCTTCGTGCGTCCCGCGCCGCGTCCCGCCTACTCCGTGCTCGGCCACGACGGCTGGAGCCGAGCCGGACTCGCGCCGCTGCGCTCCTGGCAGGACGCCCTCGCCGCCGCTCCCCTCGAGGCGGTGACTCCGTGACCACCACTCTCCGGGTCGTCGTCGACCAGATGCTCGCGCGCGTGCCCGGGGGCATCGGCCGCTACACCGAGGAGCTGACCCGCGAGCTGATCGCGACCGCTCCGCGCGACTGCGAGGTCGAGGCCGTCCTCTCCGCGCATCCGCCGGAGAAGGAGGAGGAGCTCCGTCTGCGCCTCCCCGGCCTTGCCGGTCTCCACCGACTCCCCCTGGGCCGACGCGAGCTCTCGCGGGCCTGGCAGTACGGCATCGCGATCCCGGCGGGCGGCGGAATGATGCACGCGCCGAGCCTGTTCGCCCCGCTGCGGAGTCATGACGGCGGCGGGGGCGAGCAGATCGCGGTCACGATCCACGACACCGTGCCGTGGACGCATCCCGAGACGCTGACGCCGCACGGGGCCAAGTGGCACCGGGCGATGGCGAAGCGGGCACGCAAGCACGCCGACGCGGTGGTCGTGCCCACCCACGCCGTCGCGCAGCAGCTTTCGGAGCTGATGGACTTCGGCGACCGCCTGCGTGTCATCGGCGGCGCGGTCGGATCCGGACTGGTGCTGCCCGAGGACGCCGACGAGCGCGCACAGGCTCTCGACCTCCCGCCCGAGTACGTGCTGAGCGTCGGCACGTTGGAGCCGCGCAAGGGGCTCGTCTCACTGATCGCGGCCTTCGGCGGCGCATCGGCGCCCGCCCTCCCGCTGCTGCTGGTCGGACCGACCGGCTGGGGCGAGCTCGACATCGCCTCCGTCGCCGACGAGCAGGGCCTCGACGAGACGCGCGTGCGCGCGCTGGGCGTGCTGAGCGACGCCGATCTCGCCGTCGTCCTCGACCGCGCCACACTGTTCGTCTACCCGAGCGTCGCCGAGGGATTCGGTCTGCCGGTGCTCGAGGCGATGCACTTCGGTGTGCCCGTCGTGCACTCGGACGACCCTGCCCTGATGGAGGTCGCCGCCGACGCCGGCGTCGCCGTCGAGCGCGCCGATGCGAAGCACTACCCCGAGCGTCTCGCCGTCGCGATGAGCAGCGTGCTCGCCGACACCGGGCTGCGCGAGCGGATGTCCGTGGCCGGGCGCGACCGCTCGCGCGCGTTCAGCTGGCGCGACTCGGCCGAGCGCGTCTGGGCGCTGCACGCCGACCTCTGACCGGCAGGCGGCTGCGACGGTTCGCACGAGCGGGGCGCCGTGGCTCCTGCGCGGGAGCGGACGGGGG
>NZ_LIIN01000019.1 GCF_001634385.1 Rathayibacter tanaceti
GGCGAGGTGGCCGCGGTGCTCGCCGACGCGGCGCAGGCCACCCGCGCGTGAGGCCGCTGCTCGCGGCCGCCGGTCGGAGCTGCCGCGACAGCGCGTCGGAGCGGGTGAGCGCATCCAGTCGACGCTGCCCCCGTCCTCGGTCGCCTCACCGCGCCGTCGTCACGGCTCTCCGTTCGTCGGGACGACCTGGTACCCGCCCTCGATCGAGCCGTCGGGGTGGAGCGTGATCTGCGTGTACACGGGCGAGCCGTCGACGAGCGCGGTGCCGCTGACCCGCAGAGGCTCTCCTGCCCAGAAGGCGTCCGCGCCCGTGCATCCGGCGATGAAGGTCGCGTCCGGGCGCTGCACCGCGAGGCAGACCTGCGTCTGGTCGGGCGCGGTGATCAAGAGGCGGTCGTCCTGCGCGGTGTCGAAGCCGGATGCGTAGACAGGAGCATCGCCCGCGAGGAGGGCGAGGCCGGCCGGGACATCGGTCGTCGGCTCCCAGGTCTCGACGAGGGCCGCGAAACGGTCGGCGGGAGAGGCGGAGGGAGAGGCGGAGGGGGCCGTGACCGGGTCAGCGGTCGGCGGGAGGAGGAGGGCGGTGGCGGCGAGGGCGCCGAGCGCGACGCCTCCGACAGCGGCGAGGGCGATCACGGGAGTCCGGCGTCGGCGAGACGGAGGCGTCTGCGCTGCGGCGGGCGGGCCGGCCTGCACAGGAGCGGCCCGCGTCGGAGCTGCCTCTGGGGGACTGACCGGCGCGGGAGCGTCCTCGCCGTCGGCTGCGGTGCCGGCGGGGGCCTCGTCCAGGTCGCGGAGCCGTCGCAGGGCCCTGCGCCGCTCCTCCCGGTCGTCGCCGTCGTCGCGGGGCCGGGCCGACAGGATCCGCTCGAGGTCCCTGCGCTCGTCGTCCTCGGCCTGCACTCCGCCAGTATGGCGGCGCCGGACACGGGAACGGCCCACCGCCTCCCGAGACGCCGCGGTCTCAGCGGCGTCCCGGCAGCAGCGGGCCGTTCTGTGGCCGGGCTCAGCCCGACGGGTTCTCGACCGGGTCGCCCTCGGGGTCGGTGGCCGTCTCGGGATCCACGTGCTCGGGATCGGTGGTCTGCGGGTCCTCGGGAGTGTTCTTCTCGGTCATCAGATCCTCCTTGTCGCTGGATGCGGAACGTGCGGACGTCTCCCACGCTACGACCCCCGGCCGGCGGCCGCGCCCGGTTGACTCCGCCGCCCGCACCGCCCCACCCAGCCGGCCACCTGCCAGGACGGCGTGGTCACCGCAAGGCCTGGCAGCGGTCGCGCCCGGTTCGTAGGGTGAGCGCACCGAGCCGAGGAGCCGCAGCGCCACATGATCCGCACCACTGTCACCATCGAAGGGAAGACCTACGGCCTGTCCCAGGGGACCGACGTCGACGATCTGAAGCAGTCGGCGACCCGGGCCACTCAGGCCGGAGGCGGTCTGATCGACTTCGTCATCGTCGGGAACCGCCAGGTCAGCGTGCTGATCTCGTCCGGCGTCCCCGTGATTTTCGAGGAACTCGAGGTCCTGGACGACGACCGCGATACCGGCGATGTCCACCGGCCGTGGGACGATATCGACTACCTCGACTGAGTGGTCTTCCCGTCGGCGCTCTCGCGTGGACGGGGCGCAGACGCCTGAGGGACGCCGCCGGCTGGACCCGGCGTCTCTCGGGCACCTTCTCCGACGCGAACGGGAGGCAGGCCAGAAGGCTGGCCCGCCTCGCCCGCGACGAGGGCGCGCGCCGTGGCGGAGAGGGCCGAGCGCACCTGCTCGTGGCGCCGATGCGTGCGCAGGGAGATCTCGCCCTCCAGGAGCGTCGGGGGGAGGAGAAGCGCTCTCACTCCCGGGCGGAGAGGATGCAGAACTCGTTGCCCTCCGGGTCGGCCAGCACGACCCACGAGCGCTCGCCCTGACCCACGTCGACCCGCGTCGCCCCGAGGCCGACCAGCCGCGCCACCTCCGCCTCCTGGTCGTCCGGCACGAAGTCGAGGTGCAGCCGGTTCTTCAGCGTCTTGCGCTCGGGGACGTCGAGGAACAGCAGGCTCGGGCCGCGGCCGGAGGGAGCGAGTAGCTCGATCCCGTCGTCGTCCTCGTCCACGACGTCCCAGCCGAGCGCCTCCTGCCACCAGTGGCCGACGGTGCGGAAGTCGATGCAGTCGACGATGATCTCTTCGAGTCGGAGGCCCATGTGCCGACGCTAACCGGCGCGAGCGGCGCTGGGGAAGTGGCTCCGTGCCGGAACGGCACGATCAGTGGCGTGCCGGCCGATCGAGCGGCATCCTCGACGCGGGCGCCGTCCCGCCCGAGACGAGGAACCGCATGAGCACCGCACGCGAGCATTGGGAGGCGCGCTACTCGGACGCCGACCGGATCTGGTCGGGCCGCCCCAACGCCACCCTGGTCGACCTGGTCGGCGAGCTGCCGCCTGCCAGTGCCCTCGACCTCGGCGCGGGCGAGGGCGCCGATGCGCTCTGGCTCGCCTCGCGCGGCTGGCGGGTGACGGGCCTCGACCTCTCCGAGACGGCCCTGGGTCGGGCCAGGGCGGCGGCCGCCGAGCAGAACGCCGACATGGCCTTCGTGCAGGCCGACCTCGCCGACCCATGGCCGATCGAGGGCGGGTTCGAGCTGGTCACGGCCGGCTTCCTGCACTCGATGGTCGAGTTCCCGCGGATCGACGTGCTGCGTCGCGCTGCCGGAGTCGTCGTGCCGGGCGGGCACCTGGCCATCGTCTCGCACGTCGCCCCTCCGCCCTGGGCGAGCGGCGAGGAGCACCGCCACGGCGCGGTGCGCCTGCTCGGCCCGGAGGAGGAGTTCGAGGCCCTCGCGCTGGACCCGGCCGAGTGGCTCCCCCGCATCGTCGAGACGCGGGAGCGCTCGGTGACCGCGCCCGACGGAGGTGCGGCGACGCTCCTGGACGGCGTGCTGCTGCTCCAGCGCACCGCCTGATCGGAGGTGTCCGCTTCAGACGCTGCGGCTCGCCGAGAGGCCGGCCGCGACGTCGAGCAGGGAGTCGCCGGTTCGGGCCGCGTAGGCCTGCATCGCGAGCAGTGACTCGGCCTGCGACAGTCCGGTGAGGCGCGCGAGCGTCTCGGCTCCCTCGTGCACCCGGTGGGGCGCCGCGACCGGGTCGCGCCCCTCGGCGTGCCGGGCGAGGATCGAGCGCGACACCAGCACGGCGAGGTCGGCGGCCAGCCGCAGGTGGTCCTCGTCGAACGCGGCGTCGCTGCTGCGATAGACCGTGAGCGCGCCGATCTCGAGCGGTCCGAACCGCAGGGGCAGCGCCGCGACGACCGCGATGCCCTCCTCCCGCAGTGGCGCCGCGAGGAGGGGCCAGCGGAGCCGGTCGGCCGCACGCGCGGCCCGCAGTTGCACCGGCAGGGCGGTCTCGAACGCGTCCCAGCTCGGGCCCTGGCCGAGCCGCACCTGCTCCGCATCGAGACGGGAGGCGGCCGGACTGCTCGCCGCGACCGACTCCTCGCCGAAGAGGCCGCCGAGGCTGGCGACCGCGGCTCCTTCGGCGTCGATCAGGCGCGGGAGCAGCCGGAGGAGGGACGCGAGGTCCTGGTGAGGCGCCTGCGGTCGCAGGAGGGCCGGAGGTCGCACTGTCACCTTCGGAGCGGTCGGCCCCGGTGGGCGCGGGCAGATGGTCGGTGGAGTGAGCATGGCTGGGCCGTTCTCGGGAGGCGGCGGAGCGCGGACGCCGGCGGGCGACGGAGCAGCGTTCGGCGAGGACGGGAGGCGGGTGCGGTCGAACGCACCGGCCGTGGGTGGGCGGCACCCGTCGGTCGGGCACCGACGCGGCTCAGCGGGCCTGGACCGACCGGGTGCGGTCGTTCATGGCGGCGCCCACGAATCCGGTGCTGCCGGCGTAGCCGAAGCTGGCGCCGCTGAAATTCGTGTTCTCCCAGATCTTGACCGTGCAGCCGCCGAAGGTGGCGAACGAGCTGACCCGCCCGTACCAGCTGGAGCCGATGTCACCGACCGACTTCACGGTGCTGCCGTTGCAGGGCGTGCCGCTCGTGACCTCGTAGGAGCTGCCGCCCTGGTTCAGGTCGTCGTACAGTCGCGTGATCACGTAGGTCGCCTGCGTGGTCAGGGCGGCTCTGCTCACCGAGCGCGCGGCCGGCTGCTCGACGACCCGCAGGCCCGTCTCCTCGAGGACCTTCTGGTGCAGGTCCTCCTGCACCGGAGCGCAGAGCTCGCGATCGAGCTCGATGATGCGGATGCAGTTCTCGGCGCCGCCCTCCTCCGCCGCGGCAGGAGGAGCGACGGCGCCGCTCACGAGAAGGACCGCGATACCGGCGGCGACCGCGAAGCGGCGCGCTGAAAACATCTCTATCGTGAACATGAGTCATCTCCCCAGATGAGTGCGGACGTCTGACAACGCGCGCAGGGTCAGCTTGGCCAGGCCCGGGGGAGGTGTCAAGGAAGTGTTCCGACGATCTGCTGCGGATAGTGAGACGATCCGCCTCCTCCGGACACCACTAAGCATGGACTCACCAGCGGATGCGATGTCGGCGACAGAGGCGCCCGCCGCTTCCGCCGACGGTGATGCCGCTCTGCTCGAGGCCGCGCGGCGCGGCGATCGGGCGGCCTTCGGGCGCCTCTACGATCGGCACGCGCCCACCACCTACCGCTACGCCCTCAGCATCGTGCGCGAACCGATCGATGCCGAGGACGTCGTCCAGGACGTGTTCCTCACGACCTGGACCCGGATCGCCGACGCCACCGTGGTCGACGCCTCCGCCCTGCCGTGGCTGCTGACGACCGCACGCTTCACGGCGCTCAACCTGGTCCGCAGCAGGACGCGGGCGCGCAACCGCACCGACGACGCCGATCTGTCCCTCCACCCCGATCACCGCGAGAGTCCGGAGGGCGAAGTCGAGAGACGCCTCCTGGTCGCGGCCATCGAGGACGCGGTCTCCGAGCTCTCTGAGACCGATCAAGCGCTCTACTACCTGTGCATCGAGCAGGGCAGCAGCTACGCCGACGCCGCCAGTGCGCTCGGAGCCTCGCACGGCGCGGTCCGCAACCGCCTGAGCAGACTCCGCGCGACGCTCCGCGCCGCACTGCGCCCCCTCGATCTGCACCCCTCCGAAGGGGAGAACCGATGACCATCGACCTCGGGCCCACGCCCGAACAGCTCGCCCGCATGCGCCACGCCGTCTTCACCGGGATCGCTCTGCGGCAGCGCGTGGCCAGGCGCCGGCGCCTCGCCGGCCTCGGCGTCGCCGCCGTCGTCGCGATCGGCACCAGTGCCGCGGCGATCGCGGTGACCCAGGCCACGAACGACGAGGCGAACACCCGCTTCGACTGCTACTCCGCCCCCGATCTGCGGGCCGAGCGCATCACGACCGCGCTCGCCGACGACGACCGTGACGCGTTCGCCCTCCTGCCGCTCGACGCCCGCGTGGACGCGGCGCTCGACACGTGCCGGGCGAGCTGGAGCGCGGTGCCGGACGGAGCCGTCTCGGGCGGAGCACCGATCGAGGTCGAGAACCCGACCGTCTGCGTGCTCCCTGACTCCCGCCTCGGCGTCTTCCCCAATCCGGAGGACACCGACACCGACCTGTCTGCGAAGGCCTGGGTGCTACGGCGCCGGCCGACGGAGGACGCACAGACTGATCCGGCGAACGGAGGGGTGCGGAGGAAGGGGAACGCCGCATCCGTCCAAGGGAAAGGGACGGCACCCGTCGCGTACTGGGCTCTGGGGAGAGTGACCCGCGGCGGGTGCCGGACCACTGGCCCCGTGTGTCAGCACGGGAAAGCCGCCAGCGTCGCGCTCAGACTCGCACGAAGGGGCGTCGGGCGACAGCCCGACGATTCGTCGGTTGCGGCCGTCCCTGGTCAGGCCCGGTCGTGCAGCGTCACGTGATAGCCGTCGGGGTCGGCGAAGGTGAACGTGCGGCCGAAGGGGCCGTCGATCGGAGCGGCGACGATCTCGTGCCCGTCGGCGGTGAGGGCGTCGTGGATGTCCTGTACGTCCGTGGCGTGGAGCCAGATCGCGGCTCCGATGCCCGGGCGGGCGGCGGAGTCGAGATCGGTGCCGGGAGCCGGGTCGCGGAGGGCGAAGGGGATCGGGGTCGTGTCGAAGACGACGGCGCGCGGCGGCCCGGCGGGCGAGCGCACAAGGCCGAGATACTGCTCGTAGAACGCCCGGGAGGCGTCGAGGTCACGACGCCCACCCCACTGCGTTCTTCGTGGGATTGCGTCTTCTCGCCGAGGAGTCCAGCCCGTCGATCGAACCCTGCGTTCGCCTTCGCGCCCGGCACAGAGCGGGACCGCTCCCGGCCGGTCCGCACGCCGGGCGCTGAGCCCGGTGCTCAGGCCACCAGGTGTTGCGTGATGCGGCCGCGCCCCTCCGACAGCACGACCTCGGCGAGGGCGCCGTTCACCAGCGGTGCCTGCGGAGGCACGTGCCCCGTGTCGACGTCGAGGATCACCGGGAGGCCGAGATCGCCGAGTGCGCGCCGCACCGCGTCCTCCTGACTCAGCCCGGCGGCCTCCGGGCCTGAGGTGCGCCCGATGAGGATTCCTGTGGCTGCGTCGAACCAGCCGGCCAGCCGGAGGGACCGCAGCAGGCGCAGCACCGAGACCGAATCGGACCCGGACGCCTCGAGATACACGATCGTCCCCTCCGGAGCACAGCGGCGTGCGAACTCCGGCACGTCGCCGAACGGCGAGCCGGCGAGCAGCGAGACCGTCTCGAGGCAACCGCCGATCAGCCGACCGCTCATCCAGGTTCGCGCCGTGCAGCGTGGCCAGTCCGGTCAGGAGCGTCAGGGGCAGGAGCAGGGTCGAGATGTCCGACCAGCCGACGAACCAGGCCCGAGACGCGGCGAGCTCCTCCCAGTCGAGCAGCTCGAGCAGCTCGACGGCCAGCTCGCCTCCCCACGGCGGTACGACGGCGTCGGCGCCCCGGAAGGCGGCCTCGAGGTCCTGAGCCCGCTCGGCCGCCGGTGCAGGGGTCAGGCCCTCAAGCGTCGCGTGCGGACGCAGGTGGACGTCGAATCCGCGGCCGGTCAGCGCGGCCACGGCTGCGTGCAACCGCTCGTGCAGCTGCTCCGGAACCCCCATCGACGGCGCGGGCACCTCGATGCGCCCGCCGCGCAGGAGCGGTCGTGGATACGTGATGCCGACCATCCGACGACGCTAGCAAGGCCTCGTGACGCACGTGCGCCCGGCTCCGCCCGGACTCACACCGAGGGGGCGAAGAACTCCTCGATCACCCGCGTCAGGGCCGCGAGATCGTCGATGTGCGCGAGCTCGCGCGCCGAGTGCATCGAGAGTAGCGGCACGCCCACATCGACGGTCGCGATCCCGAGCCGGGTCGCGGTGAGCGGCCCGATCGTGGATCCGCAGGGGACGGTGTTGTTCGAGACGAACTCCTGGTAATCGACGCCAGCCCGCGCGCAGAGGCCCGCCCACAGTGCGGCCCCTCGCGCATCCGTCGCGTAACGCTGCGTCGCGTTGATCTTGAGCAGCGGCCCCTTCCCCGCGACGGGCTGGTTCGCCGGATCGTGCTTCTCGGAGTAGTTGGGGTGCACGGAGTGGCCCGCGTCGGCCGAGAGGCACCAGGAGGAGGCGATCGCCCGGGCGCGCTCGTCGACGCCGGCGCCGAGGGCCGTGCCGATGCGCGAGAGGACGTCCTCGAGGAACGGGCCGCTCGCTCCGGACCGGCTCGCGGAGCCGAGCTCCTCGTGGTCGAAGGCCGCGAGCACGCTGATGTGCGCGGGCGACGTCTGCGGCCCGGCGCTCGCCGCGAGGAGCGCGACGAGGCCGGCGTGCACCGAGCTGAGGTCGTCCATCCGACCGGCGGCCAGGAACACCTCGTCGAGGCCGAAGCGGCGGGGCTGCTGCGTGTCGGCGGTGACCAGGTCGTAGCCGGCGATCTCGGAGGCGTCGTCGAGCCCGGCGTGCGCGGCGAGCAGCCCGAGCAGGTCGACCTCGGCGGCGTCGCCGACGCCGAACACCGGGACCGTGTGCTTCTGCCGATCGAGGGTGAGCGCGTCGTTCGCCGAACGGTCGAGGTGGATCGCGAGCTGAGGGATGCGGAGGAACGGCCCGGTCCGCAGCAGCCGGGTCTCGCCGCCGCGCGTGACCACGCGGCCGGCCAGCTCGAGCTCGCGGTCGAGCCATGAGTTGAGCAGCGGTCCGCCGTAGATCTCGACGCCGGCCTGGAGCCAGCCCTTCGAGCCGATCGTCGGCTGCGGCTTGAGCATGAAGCCGGGCGAGTCGGTGTGCGCGCCCAGGATGCGGAACGGCGTGACCGCGCCGGCTCCTTCGGGCAGGTGCCAAGCGATGATCGCGCCGTCGCGGACGACGTAGTAGCGCCCGGGCGCCGCGGGCCACGCGTGCGTCTCGTCCAGCCCCGTGAATCCTGCCTCCTCGAGTCTGCGTGCCGCCTCGGCCGCCGCGTGGAAGGAGGAGGGGGAGGCGTTCAGGAACTCGGCGAAGTCGGCGATGTGGTCGTCACGCGTGGTCATCCGTCCAGTGAAGCACGCGGCGTGCGACGCCTGCCCCGCGCCTGCCCACCTCGCGTCGAGACGTCGGCGGGCGCGCCGAGACACCGCAGCGGGGGCGGCGCCTCGCCGCGCGAGCGGCGCCTCGAAGCGTAGCTTCGACGGGCTCCCAGGGATGCCGTGTGAGCGGGCGTGCCGTTTCCTGGATAGCTGATCTGAGTGCCTGTACCGGGTGTTTCCAGCAGATCCATACTTTCTCGTTGCCGCGCGGATGAGAGCGCGATCACGTTTTCCCCGCGCACTCTCACTCTTGCGTTCGCGGAATCCGGAGCGTACACCAGCGGGTGAGACAGTGGTCGAGGCGCCCTGCTTGGATTGCACAGTGAACTCCAACAATTCGGGGGTCTTTTCATGCTGAAATCAAGAGTTCTGATGGCCATGGGTGTTTGTATGGCGACACTGCTTGTCGGCGCGATTGCCGGGGCTCCAACCGCCGTGGCTGCTGATTCGAAGGCGTCCGTTCGTTACTATCTGCCAAGTGCTCCTGAGACTTCTTCCGCGGAAAACGACTCCCTCGGGACCAGCCTCTTGGATCCTGGGACAATCGGTCTTTGCAATGCTGGTTTCGGAGACGTGAGCGTCAAGTCGTGGGACGACACTGTCCTGGGGTATGTCGACCTGTTCTGTGGCGACAGCGCCAGTGGCTACATCCACATCCGTGACGGGGATGGGTCGCTCAACGATGTGGGCCACGAAGCAGATTGGCAGGATGTCGTCGACTCGTTCGGTGGAGGATTGTGGGACGACTTCATGCTCTACGCCACAGGCGAGGCCATCGTCGACGACAAGGCGCCAGACGACCACGGAAACGACAAGCTCTGCTTCACGACTTCCATCGATATCTACAAGTCTGACGGCACCTACATCACCACCTATCAGCCCACCGTTATCGTCTCCGCGAACAACAAGAGCGTCATAACGAGTTACCCGACTCACTACCAGTCGGACTGCTGATGATGGCGTCCCGATGGTACGTCGACGGGCCGGTGCCCGCTCGTGGTGAGCCGGAGGGCAGACTCACCCTGCGCCTCCGCGTCGACTATGGGCAGCGGTGGCCGCTGAACGATCACATCGGGGCGACGCCCGCCGACCCGATCGACTGGCGCAGCATCCTCTCGCCCCAGCTGTACGACCGCCTGGTCGCCTGGGCGGCGTTCTTCAACAAGTACGCCGACCATCGCACCGGCCTCTACGGCAGCGAGGAGCGCCGCAAGTGGTTCGATCAGGAGGGTCGCCGGCTGCTCATCGACCTGCGGCGCGAAGCCGGAGACCGGTTCGACTTCACGCTGCACCTCTGGTTCTGAGACGCCGGGAGGCCCGCCGCACCGGTGAGGTGCGACGGGCTCCCCGTGCTCAGCGTCAGCAGCTGCGCGTGGTGTACCGCGCGGTGGCCGCGGCCGTGACGACCGTGCCGCCGACCGTGGCTGTGCCCGTGACCGTCGCCTGGCCCGCGGCGAGCTGCGTCGAGCGCACCGTGTAGGCGGCGGACGCGGACGCGCCCGGCTTCACTCCGGAGAACGTCTTCACGCCCTCCGAGGTGCTGACCGAGACGTCCATCGGCACGGTGTCGCCGTTCTTGGCGACGACCGTCAGCACAACCTTGCCGGCGAGGCAGCGCGACGAGGCCGTCGCACTGACCTTCAGCGAGGACTGCACGGTGACGGTGACCTGGACCGGCATCCGCGAGGCGTCCTGTGCGACTCCCGAGACCGTGAAGGTCCCGGCCGCGGCGTAGGCGGCGGGGGCGACCGCCTCCCACGCCACGTCGGCGGTGCTGGTGGCACCGGCCGCGGTCGTGATGGTGGCGCGGGGCAGCACGGGCGCGGTGCCCGCCGTGGTCGTCGCGGTCAGCGGAGCGACCGAGGCGACGGCCAGGCCCGGGGCGTAGCCCTCGAGCACCTTCTGGTACTCGGCGCGGGTCACCGGGACGACCGTGCCGTGGCGCGGCTTGCCGCCGTCGGCGTTCTGCGGCAGGCCGGCGCGCAGCTTCGCTCCGAGCGGCTGCCAGGAGTCGCCGTTCGCGAGGTCGTCGGTGCCGAACGGGATGTAGTGGTTCGGCCCGTCGTGGTAGTTCGGCTGGTCGATGAAGAGGAACCAGTCGAGGCCGTTCACGTCGCCCTCGTTGGCGGGGAAGACGTTCGGGCCCTCACCGCTGGTGAAGGTCTTGCCGGGCTCGCCATTGGGCAGGCCCGAGGCGACCCGCTCCTTGACCAGAGACCACTCGTCCGCGGGTCCGCCGGCGCCGGGTAGCGAGCCCGTGATGGTGGCCAGGAGGTCGGTGCTCTTCTCCTCCCGGAGCGTCATCGAGGCTTCGTCCTTGGTGAAGCGGTAGTAGGTGTCGCCGTCCTTCGCGACGGTGGAGTCGATGGTCCCGCGTCCGGTGCCGCGCTTGACGTCGATCCACGGCGTCGCCTCCGAGAAGGTGACGAAGTCGTCGGTCGTCGCGTACATCATCTGGTTGTAGGTGACGGCGGTGCGGTCGGCTGCGTTCGTGGTCGGGTACATGTTCGAGGCCCAGAACACCACGTAGGTGTCGAGCTCCTCGTCCCAGAACGCCTCGGGGGCCCAGGTGTTGCCGGCGAAGTCGGTGGACACCTTCACGTGGCGCTGCTCCGACCAGTTCACCAGGTCGGTCGACTCCCACACCTCGATGTAGGTCGAGCCGGACTTCTGGGCGGTGTCGAAGCCGCCGGGGAGTCCGTCGATCTTCAGGTCGGTGGCGAGCATGAAGAACTTGTCGCCCTCGGGGGAGCGGATGATGAACGGGTCGCGCAGGCCCTTCGTCCCCAGGTTCGAGGTGAAGACCGGCTTGCCGTCGTTGAGCGTGTTCCAGCTCAGCGCGTCGTCGCCCTTCGAGGCGGCGAGGCTGATGCGCTCGGCGCCGTCGCCCTCTCCGGTGAAGAACGCCCAGACGTAGGCCTCGGTGTCGTCGGCGCCGGCGGGGAGCGGCTGCACGCGGAGGGTGACGTCGCGGGTGCGGGTGGCGGCTCCGCTCGTGGCCGTCGCGCGGACGACCACGTCGATGGCGGGGCTGCCTGCTGCGGGGCGGTCCACGTCGAGCGTGCGGGTGCCGGCGGCGCTGCCGTCGCGGACGGTCGCTCCGCTCGGGCTGACGACGCTCCACTCGATGCTCGAGCCGAGCGCACCGGTGGAGGGGACCGAGACGTTCGTGCGGATGTCGCCGACGTTCGGGATCGCGATCGCGGCGAGGTCGCGCTGGACCCTGGTGGCGTCGTCGAGCTGTGCGGCGACCGTCACCACGTAGTCGACCGAGCGGGAGTCGGAGCCGACCGTGTACGTCGCGGTCAGGGTCGCGGAGGCGTCCGGCTGCCCCGCGGCCGGCCGCGTGACGGTCGCGGTGCCACCGGTGATCGCGACGGCCGGGCTGCTCGAGCGCCAGGTGATGCCGACCCCGCTGGCGGTGGTGGGCACCGTGAATCCGGCGGTCGCCTCCGTGGGCACCGTGACCGACGCGACGGCGCGGTCGAGGGCCTGCGAGGAGTAGAGCGCTTGCACGGCCGTGCTGCTGAGGGCGCTGTCGTAGACGGCGAAGTCGTCCATCTCGCCGTTCCAGCCCGGATCGTTGTACGTCGAGCGCGCGATGTACGCGACGAGGGACGAGCCGAAGGAGGAGACGTCGCGGGCGATGGTGCTCTGCGAGATCTGCGCGCCGTTGACGTAGACGGTGAGCTTCCCGGTGGTGCCGTCGATCACGGTCGTGTAGAGCGAGAGGCCGGAGGGGGTGCGGGCGCCGAGGGTCGGGGTGCCCGTGGCTCCGGCGCCGACCTCGGTGCTGTAGGGGGCGCTCGCGTTGACGGAGTTGGTGACGACGGACTTCGTGTAGCCGGAGAGGTTGCTCGGGTTGAGCAGCCAGTAGCCGGAGGAGAACTGCGCCCCGGCGGCGACGGGCGCCCCGACGAACGCGGCGGCGACGTTGCCGGTGCCGCCCTTGTTCGCGAGCCAGGTCGAGAAGGTGAGGTTCTTCTTGCCGACGAGGCCGGCGGTGGGGATCTCGAGGGAGGGGGCGGCCGAGGCGGACCCGCCGGGGAGGCTGATCAGTCCGTTGCGGAACTGGGCTCCGGAGCCGCGCAGCGTCGCGCTGTAGCCGTTGCCGCTGCTGTCGGCGACCGTGGTGCCGGAGGGGGCGGTGTCGAAGGTGTAGTGGAGGAGCGGGGTCTCGGTGGCTCCGAAGGCGGAGCTCGGAATCGTGGCGCCGAGCAGCGCCGTGGCGGCGACGGTCGCGACAGCCAGGGCGGTCCTCACCGCCGTTCGTGATCGTCTCATGCGGATGGCCCTCGTGGTCGGTGCGGCGTCGAGGCACGATCCGCAGGGCCGCGGAGGTGTGCGTCTTCGCACGGAATGTGAACGTGAACACTCTATGCGCGGGAGTGCTTTCCTGACCAGGGGCTGTGCGTGTGTTCAGGCCCGCGACGGGGCCCGGCGCTGGCACGATGTCCGCATGGCCTCCGATCGCCCTGTCCTGCTCGTCGTCGACGTCGCCGACGGCGGCCGTGACGATCCGGAGTACGAGATCGAGCTGCAGCTGCTCACCGCGAGCGTCGTCTCGGCCGCCACCGCCGCCGGCTTCGTCGTCGACCGCGTCCCCGCCGCGCAGGCCGGGGCGCCCGAGCTCGAGCGGCGGCTCGCCGCGGCCGATGCCGTCGTCGTCACCGGCGGCGAGGATGTCGATCCGCAGTTCTACGGCGGCCGGCCGGACGACCCGCACCGCGGCCAGTCCTTCCCCGAGGCCGACCGCGCGCAGATCGCGCTCGTCCGCCGGGCTGTCGAGACCCGCACCCCGCTGGTCGGCATCTGCCGGGGCATGCAGCTGGTGAACGTCGCGCTCGGCGGCGACCTGCTGCAGCATCTCGGCGGACACGTCGGCCGCTCGGTGCCGGGCGAGCACCTGTCCGCGATGGTCGAGCACCGTGTAGCCCTCGATCCCGCGAGCGCCCTTGCCCGCATCCTCGGCGCCGTCGAGCTCGATGTGCGCAGCGCTCACCACCAGGCCGTCGACCGCCCGGGCGAGGGGCTCGTGGTGGTCGCCCGTGCCGACGACGGCACCGTCGAGGCCCTCGAGCACGAGTCCGCGCCGCTCTGGTGCGTGCAGTGGCACCCGGAGGAGGCGGGCTCGCGCGGCACCGTGCTCACCGACCTGCTCGGAGCGGCGCTCGCCGCGGTCCGCTGACGTCGCGTTCCGACCGGACCGGCGGCAGAGGCCCCGGGCGGTGACAGTCGAGGCGCGTCTCAGGAGGGCAGGTCGGGAGCCGGGTAGCCGTCCCAGCCGCCGTCGATACCGCCCTCGCTCGACTCTGCGGCGATGCGGCGGCGGATGTAAGCGCCGAGGTAGGGGAGCGAGAACTGCACGTACCCGTGGCCGGCGGGATGCACGTAACCCGAGTCGATGAGCCGCTTCTTGTAGACCTGCACGTAGGCGTCGGACACCCCCATCCGACGCACGATGTCCGCGACTCTGCTCCGATCCTCGTCCTCGGCCATCGCGCTCATGAACTTCTGGTCGACATCCGAGAGGTCCCCGTACACGCGACTGATGACCCGGCTCTCGACGGCGCGGATGGCTCGATCGTGCGCGACGGTGGCGTCGGCGAGCGTGATCGACGGGGCGGTGCTGTCGTTGCGCCAGGCGTAGTCGCCCGCAAGCTGGACGAGGTAGGGATAGCCCTGGGAGAGGGAGACGAGGGTACGCAGCGCTTCCTTGTCGATGCTGCGCCCGCCCAGACGCGCTGTCTCGACGAAGACGCGCTGCGTCTCGGAGGCGGAGAGGCGTTCGAACTGCACCTCGCGGGAGCGTCGGAGGAAGGTGGTGTGCTCGGCCGCGAGGAGGGCATCGAGGCTGACCCTCACCCCTGCGAAGACGATCATGACCGGGGCGCCGTCCTCGAGGGCGTGCGAGACCTGCAGGGCGAAGGAGCTGAGCTCGCGCAGGCGGACCTTGCCGGAGGAGACCTCGTCGATGGTGATGAGAATGCCGCCGCTGCCGGCGAGCGCCGAGGACAGGGCGACGAGGTCCGTCCGGAGTTGCGGCTTGACCGTCCGCTGGCGATCGACGTACTGGACCTCGGCGTTGAACTGCCAGACGCCCAGCGTGGTGAGTCTCGCCCGGGTGGCGGGAGCCATCCCGTTGATGAGAGTGGGGATGGCGGAGTCCATGATCCGCCCGGTGAGGCCTGCGCTGGCGTCGTCGCTGATGACCACCCAGCCCGCGTCGCGAGCGGCGTCCTGCAGTGTGGTGAGGAACGAGGTCTTTCCCGCTCCGCGGAGTCCGGAGACGAGCACCGAGTGGTTCTCGCCGAAGTCGAGGGTCTCGAACACCGACTGGAGTTCGCGGAGCTCTTCCCCGTGACCGCCGAAGACGGCAGGCTTCTTCCCGTACCCGGGTGTGAAGGGGCTGGGCGCGCTGTCGGTCATGAAGGCCTCCAAATCGTATTCATTTTATTCTATTCTGCGCCGCGCAGCCCCGCGGGAGTCGGCGGGGACGGCCGCTCGCCGCCCCCCGCCCCGCCTACTTGATCGACCCGCGCATCACTCCGCTGACCACCCAGCGCTGGGCGAACAGGTACACGATCAGCAGCGGCGCCATCGCCATCAGGTAGGACGCGAAGGCGACGGTGTAGTTCGTGTTGAACTGCCCCTGGAAGACGTACTCGGCCAGCGGCAGGGTGCGCGCGGAGGGATCCGAGAGCACCACGAGCGGCAGGATGAAGTCGTTCCACGCCCACACGCAGGTCAGGATGCCGACGGTGGCGTTCATCGGGCCGAGCAGCGGGAAGATCACCTGCCAGTAGGTGCGCCAGGTCGAGGCGCCGTCGGTGCGGGCCGCCTCCTCGAGTTCGATCGGGATCGAGCGGATGAACGCGGTGTAGATGAACGTGTTGATCGAGAGGCCGAACACGGCGTAGAGCAGGATCAACCCGGCCTGGTTGTCCAGGCCCAGCAGCGCCGTCTCCTTCACCACCGGCAGCATGATGATGGGGAACGGCACGAAGACCGCCGCGAGCAGGTAGAAGTAGACGCCCTTGAAGAACGGCTTGTGCATGTTGCGGGCGACCGCGTACGCGACCATCGAGTTCGAGAACAGCGTCAGCACGACGGCTCCGACCGTGATCAGCGCCGTGTTCACGAACGCCTGAGGGAAGCGGGTCGCCGTCCACGCCTCGGCGAAATTGCCCCACGAGATCGAGGTCGGCAGCTCGAAGCCGGTCCCGCCGAGCTGGTCGGGCGTCTTGAGCGCCGTCACGACGGCGAAGTAGAGCGGCAGGAGGATCGTCAGCGAGCAGACGGCGATGAGCGCGGTCGCCCACCAGTTGATCCGGTGCGTGTCGCGTGAGGGTCGGCGCCTGCCCTCGGGCTCGCCGAGGGCGATGGCGGTTGTGGGAGTGGTGGTCGATGTCATCAGAACGAGGCCTCTCTGCGGCTGAGGACTCGGAACTGGATCAGCGAGACCACGATGATGATGAGGAAGTAGAGGACGGCGTTGGCCGTCTGATACGCGTATTCGCCGCCCTGGAATCCGCCGCGGTAGATCAGCAGCGTGATCGACTCCGTCGAGGTGCCGGGGCCGCCGTTGGTGAGGGCGATGATGTGGTCGAACACCTGGAGGAAGTTCTTCATCGAGATGACCATGTTGATCGTGAAGAACGAGGCGATCAGTGGGAACGTGATCGAGGTGAACTGCCGCCACTTCCCCGCCCCGTCGAGGGATGTCGCCTCGTAGAGCTCGCCCGGGATCGTCTGCAGCCCCGCGAGGTAGATGATGATCGAGAAGGCCGAGGCCTGCCAGACCGCCAGCACGACGATCGCGACCCACGCCCAGTCCGCGTTCGCCAGGATGTTCTCGCCGATCACCGGGATCGAGCCGAGGATCTGCGGCAGCGAGTTCGCGAACAGGTACTGGAACACGTAGCCGATGACGAGGGTCGAGAGCACGTAGGGGATGAAGTAGATCCCCCGGAAGGCCGTCTGGAACCTGATCTTCGCGTTCAGCGCCACGGCGATGGCGAGCGAGATCACGTTCACCAGCACGGTGGCCACGATCGCGAAGCCGAAGGTGAACCCGTAGGCCTTCCAGACCCGGTCGTCCTGGAGGAGCGCCAGATAGTTGGAGGCGCCGATCAGGTCCCAGGAGCCGTAGCCGGCGTAATCCGTGAAGCTGAAGAAGACGCCGGTGAGCACCGGCACGGTGTGCAGCGCGAAGAAGAGCAGGACGGCGGGGACCGTCATCCAGTAGAACGTCGTGGAGGTGCGCCCGATGGTGCGCTTCCTCCGAGGCGGCGGAGGCGTCGTCGCCGCCTGCGCGGGGGCCGTCGTGGTCGTGGTCATGGGGGTCACTTCCTGGTCGTGCGTGCCGCGACTTTGCGCCACTCACTGTCGAGGGTCCGGAGCGCCGCGTCGGCGTCTCCGCTGGCGAGGAACGCCTGGAGGGTGGGGTTGAGCGGGATGCTCGCCGGGATCTGGTGGTCGACGAAGCCGATCAGCCGCCCCTGCTCGAAGTAAGGCTGCAGCTCGGCCAGCGTCGGATCCGCGTTGGGCGCGGCGTCGACCAGCGGCGAGAAGGCGGCCTGGCTCTCGACGTACGGCTCGACGACTCCGGGGGTCAACAGGTAGTCGACGAACCGGCGGGCGGCCTCGAGCTTCGGGGTGCCGCGGCCGATGGCGACGGCCACGTCGACGCCCGAGGTGACCCGGGTGTCCGCCGGGTCGTCGAGGACCGGGTAGGGGAAGACTCCGAGATCGATGTCGGGGTTGTTGGTGCGCACCGGGTTGACCGCCCAGATGCCCTGCGGGTACATCGCCGCCTCGCCCGCGGCGAAGGCCTGGTTGCCGTCGTCGTAGCCGCGGCCGAATGAGCCCTCCTGGGTGTACGAGAAGAGCTGCCCGAGTCGTTCCATCACCACGGCGTAGTCCTTCGAGAACGAGACGGGCGAGTCGGGCCCGAGGGCCGCGCCCTCCTCGCGCAGCGCCTCGAAGAAGCCTTCCGGCTGCAACTGGCCGCCCAGCGCGTTGAACGCCGGCGCACCAGTCCAGTTGTCGAGCAAGGCGCCGTAGAACGGAGTGACGCCCGCGGCGACCAGCGCGTCGCAGACCGCGATCAGCTCGTCCCAGGTGGTGGGCACCTCGATCCCGTTGTCGGCGAAGATCCTGCGGTTGTAGAGGATGCCGTCGGCGTTGTTCGCGAAGGCGAGGGCGTTCACCTCCTCGTCGTTGTAGCTGCCGAGGTCGGCGATGATCTCGAGCGCCGCCGGATTCACGCGCTCGACCAGCTCATCGCCGGTGAAGTCGTGGAACACCCCCGCCTTGGCGAGGTCGGCGTAGTAGCCGCTGCCGTTCAGAGTGAGCACGTCGGGCACCTTGTCCTTGACGAGCAGGGTGCGGATCGCCGTGTCCGGGTCGGGCACGTTGTTGGCGATCACCCGGATGTCCGGGTTCGCCGCCTCGAAATCGCGGATGATCCGTGCGAAGTCGTCGACCGCCTCCGCCTTGAACTGGAAGAAGTCGAGCGTGGTCACGCCGTCGGCTGCGCCGGGGGAGGCGCAGGAGGCGAGGGCCGCGGCGGACGCTGCGGCGAGCGGCACCGAGAGGAAGACCCGCCGGGAGAATCCGGGGGGAGGGGGATGGGGGGACATGGAGGCGCCTCCTTGCGCGTGGGGAGCAGGATTTCGGGCGCGCTCGACCGCGGTGGGGGCGGTGCGAGTGCAGAAGCGGCGACCCGTCGCCGGCGGAGCGACGGGTCGGGAGGGCGGGTCAGATGGCGGTGAGGACGAGCATCACGAGCTGCTCGGGATCGAGGACGGGGGCCTGGAGCCCCACGGTCGCGAGCACGCGCCCGCTGAGCACGGTCTCCCGCTCGGTCCAGGCGAGCGGTGACTGCCCGGGCCCGCCGAGCGGCGTGGTCACCGGCGCGAGCCGCACCGAGTAGGCGGTCTCGGGGTTGAGGCCCGGGAGGGTGATCCGGCCGGGCGGGTAGCTCTCGCCGGTGCGCAGCTGAGCGAAGGTGAACAGGGCGCTGGAGCGGTCGGCGGCGACGACCCCCGAGAGCGAGGCCGCGTCGTCGGCCAGATCGGCTCGAACGGCGGTGCCGGTGTGCAGCAGCGCGCGGTGCTCGCGGTGGAAGGCGACCCAGGCGGTCAGCTCCTCCTCGACGGCGGGGTCGAGCCTGGAGATGTCCCACTCGATGCCGAGGTGGCCGGGCAGGGCAGTGCCGGCTCGGAACGCGAGCGAGTGGGTCCGTTTCGTCGAGTGCGACTGCGGGCCGCCGATGTGCTGGCCCATCAGCTCGGGCGGGACGACGAGCTGGGTGAAGGGCTGGATGGTCTGGCGTTCGAGCGGGTCGATGCAGTCGCTGGTCCAGATGCGGTCGGTGCGGGCGAGGATCCCGAGGTCGACTCTGGCGCCCCCGGAGGCGCACGACTCGATCTCGACGCCGGGGTGCCTCGCCCGCAGCTCGTCGAGCAGCCGGTAGAGCGCGAGCACGTTCTCGTGCACCGCGGCGCGGCCGGTGATGGGCGAGACCGCCTCGATCACGTCGCGGTTGTGGTCCCACTTGAGGTACGAGATCGGGTACTCCGTGAGCAGCGCGTCGAGCGCGCCGAGGATGTGGTCGAACGCTCCCTGCTGCGAGAGATCGAGCACCTGCTGCTGCCGCCCTGAAGGGGGGAGGTGCCCGCCCGGCCCGAGGATCCACTCCGGGTGCGCGCGGGCCAGCTCGGACTCCGGGCTGATCATCTCGGGCTCCACCCAGAGGCCGAACTGCATCCCGAGTCCGGTGACGACATCGGTCAGCGGCGAGAGGCCCTCGGGCCACACGGTGGGATCAACGCTCCAGTCGCCGAGCGCCGTGGTGTCGTCGCGACGGCCGAGGAACCAGCCGTCGTCGAGCACGAAGCGCTCGACGCCGATCCGCGCGGCCCGCTCGGCGAGGGCCGTGAGCCGGGTCAGGTCGTGGTCGAAGTAGACCGCCTCCCAGGTGTTGAGGGTGACGGGCCGTGGAGTCGCGGGATGCTGCGGCCGAGCGCGGACCGCGGCGTGGAAGCGCGCCTGCAGTTCCGTGAGACCGTCGCCCCAGGACCCGTACGCGACCGGCGTCTCGTAGCTCTCGCCCTGCGCCAGCTCGATCTCGGCGGGGCGCAGCAGCTCGCCGACGGCGAGGAACGCGACCCCCTCGACCGTGCGTTCCGCGCGCACCGCCGCGTCGCCGCTCCAGCCCAGGTGCACGCCGTGCACGAGGCCCCGCTCCCAGCCGAAGCCGGGAGTGCCGGCGGCGAGGAGGAGGGTCGCATCGGCTCCCGGGCGCCCGCGCCGTGTGCTGCGCGAGTGCTCGCCGATCGTCAGCGCATGTCGCTGGGGGTGGCGCTCGCGGAGGTGGTGGCCGGTGGTGTCGAGGATCTCGCGTGCCACCGCCGGCAGCGGGAAGCCGAGTTCGAAGCGCTCGAGCCGGAAGGGGCGGGCGTCGAGGTTCTCGACCCGCGCCCGCTGACTGAGCAGTCCGGCCGAGTCGAGTTCGAGGTCGACGGTGAGGCGTACGCCGGCGCCGACGGCGACGACACGGAGGGCCGTGCCGACCGCCTCCGCGCTCTGCACCTCGAAGCGCGCGGAGGCCGCGCTTCGCTCGTGGGTGCCCGCGAAGCTCGGTGCGTGCTGCCAGCCGTCGGCTTCGACGGCGACGAGCCCGAGCGGGGCGAAGGCGTCGAGCCCGCCCGAGACGCGCTGCGGCAGCGCGGCGTCGGCGAGGGCGGATAGTTCGGCCGTGGAAAGATCTCCGAGCGCGGCGCCCCAGTGGACGATCGCGGGGAAAGTGGCCAGTCGAGCGTCGACGACGACGCTCGTCCCGCCGTCCTGGAGGTGGAACAGCGGCGACTCCCGGCCGGAGAGGGTCTGCGGATCGTTCGTCGAGGCGATGCTGCGATGCATGAGTTCTTTCTAGGGTAGAAGTAATAGGGGTGTCAAGAGCAATCAGTATCGGCCGGGGTTCTCCTCCGTGCCGGGTCAGCCGATAGCTTCGTACCAGCCCGGAAAGAAGGAGCGCTGTGACCGACGCCGTCGTCGCCGAGGATGCGTCGGGGAGCTCCTCCGAACTCCTCGCCCGCGAAGTCCTCATCCATGGCCCCCTCTCGCGCTCCGAGCTCGGCCGCCGCCTCGGCCTGTCCCCGGCCAGCCTCACCCGCCTCGCGCGCCCCTTCCTCGACGGCGGGCTCGTCGTCGAGGGCGCCGAGCAGAGCACCGGAGTCGGCCGTCCCGCCCGCCCGCTCGACATCCGGGCGGAGGCGCTGCGCTTCGCCGGCGTGAAGATCACCGGCACCGAGATCCTCGCGGTCCGCACCGATCTCCGCGCGCAGACCGAGCTCGAGATCGTGCGCGCCCTGCCAGGGACGCAGCCCTCCGAGGTCGTCCGCGCGATCGTTGCCGTCGTCGACGAGCTCGGCGGCGCCTCCGCCTTCGCCGGCCTCGGCGTGACCCTCGGCGGCAGTATCGGTGCCGACGGGCGGGTCAGCCGCGCGCCCTTCCTCGGCTGGCGCGACGTCGACCTCGCCCGTCCACTCTCCTCGGCCCTCGACCTCCCCGTCGCCCTCGAGAACGACGTCGTCGCACTGACCGGCGCTGAGCACTGGTTCGGGAGGGGCCGCGGCATCCCGCACTTCGCCGTTCTGACGGTCGGTGCGGGCGTCGGCTACGGCCTCGTCGTGCACGACCGTGTGGTGGCGCCACCGTCGGCGGGCCTCGGGCTCGGTGGGCACTACCCGCTCGATCCCGCCGGCCCGGTCTGCGAGTCCGGCCACCGCGGCTGCTCCACGGCGATGCTCAGCCTGCCCTCGCTCACCCGGCAGCTGTACGTGGCCACCGGCCACCAGATGACGCTGGCCGAGGGCTTCGCGGCCGCCCGCGCCGGTGACGCCGGAGCGGCCCGCGTGCTCGGCGACTCCGCCCGCGCACTGGGCACGATGATCGCTGCGATCGCCAACCTGTCGATGGCGGGCACGGTGATCCTCGCCGGCGAGGGAGTCGCGCTCTACTCCGAGCAGGCGGGCGTGGTCGAGGCGGCGATCGCGAGCACGCGCGACCCCGATGCGCCCGCGCTGGAGCTGCTGGTCGACGACGGCGGTCTCGTCGAGTGGGCGCGCGGAGCCGCCGCCACGGCGATCCAGCGCCTGCTGCCCCGCATAGCGCTCGGCACGCTGCCCTGACCACGGCACGCTGCCCTGACCACGGACGCTGCCCTGACCACGAGTGCTTCTGCCGAGTCGCCGCCGACGGAGCGGTCTGATCAGCCGGTGAGGCTCGGCTCGCCGCCTACGCCCGCCGGACGGAGACGGCCGTCGAAAGGATCGACGCAAGGACCAGTTCGCTCGCGCGCAACGCGTCTGCCGAGTGGGAGACGGCCGGATCTGCGCCGATCAGCGCGTTCGCCAGCACCCGCGCCGGCCCCCAAACCGAGGGGGCGGCCGTGACCGAGCTACCGACGGCCGCCCACATCTCGGGGGTGGTGAGCATCGACGACCGGAACCGCCAGGCGTAGTGGGCGGTCGGCCGGGTGACCTCGACTGTCATCGGCAACGCGCCGTCCAGCACGAGAAGGCGTCCGGTTGAGAAGCCGGTGGTGACGTTGCCTGGTGCACCACGCCGGAGCCCTCGACGACCAGCATCGCGCAGATGCTGTCCGGCACGACGTCGCCGTCGTACGTCCCGACCGGCGAGAGCACCCGCCCGAACTGGTAGTCGGGCGCGCACACGCCCTCGGGCGAGGAGCCGGTGGGACCGGCGGGCTCGCGATGCACGGTGAACTGCTCTGTCACGACCTGACTCCTCACGGGCGAGTGGTACTTGCAGACGTTCTTCGGAGACGCGAGGCACGCCGGATCGCCACACCGAGGAGGTGCGCTGGTGTGGCGAGGTCGCGGTCAGCCGAGCCGCGCGGCCGGTACCGTCTCGAGGTGACGCAGATCGCGACGCAGTCGCTGCGAGCGGACGTAGCTGCTCAGCGCGTGCTCGGGGGCCGGGGGCGCGTCGCTTCCGCCCAGGAGCGCACGCGCGGTCGTGAGGCGGGCGCGGCGGATCTCGTCGAACACAGTGGTCCCGTTGCGGGCGAAGGTGCGCTGGAGGGTGCGCTTGGGCACGCCCAGGCGCTCGCAGATCTCCTGCACCGAGAGGCGGGAGTCGGCGGACATCGCGGCGATCAGGGCGAGCGCGCGCGTGTAGACGTCCTCGCTGCTCTCGCGCGGGAGCGAGGTGGCGAGCACGGCTCCGGCGAGCTGCTCGACCGCCGCGCGCACCAGGGGGAACGCGGGCGAGTCGGCGTCGAGCGTCGAGCCGAACGTCGAGTTGACGGTCGAGAGGAGGATGCCGCGGCTGGCCGGCTCTGCCTCCGTGACGACCGCGCCCCGGTCGCTCGAATCGACCAGGCCCAGCAGCGGCCGGTCGAGAGCGATCTCGGTGCGCGCGCTCGGGGTGTCGGTGACCAGGGTGAACGACGAGTCGCACTGGAGGAACGCGATGTCTCCAGGGCCGAGCTGGACCTCGAGCGCCGACGGGTCGTCGGGCTGGATCACGAGCACGCCCTCGAGCGGGATGATCAGGCGGATGCCGGCACCCGCGCGGGCGGTGCGGTGCAGGCGGCCCGGGGTGTGCCAGATCCGCAGGACCTCGACGCCGTCGCTCCGGAGCGTATCCGCGACGATGCGGAAAGCCCCGGTCGCGCGGACATCCACCCCGCCTTCAGCGAGCCAGGCGGCGGCGGCCGTGTCGCGACGCGACACCCCGCGATCGACGGTCGGTCGGCTGCCTTCTGCAATACCCATCACGGCGGAGTCCTTTCTCTAGCGCGTCCTTCGGGAGACGCGACACCCCTAGCCTGACTGATGAGGGGCCTTGATGAGAAGTCTTCAGGCGGATGATCCGTCGATCACCGCCAGCGGAGGGTCCCGGACCCCGCGATCGAGGGGGTGAACCGGACTTCGGGGGTGCGCCTCGGATCGAGTCGGACCTCGAGCGATGCGGCGTCGGTGAAGGTCCGCCCCTCTCCTGTCCTGCCCCGGAGGACGACCGAGTGCCGCAGCGTCCTGGGCGCGCGGAGCGGCGCCGCGGTGTAATGCGCGACGGCGACGAAGCCGGCCCCCGGGGCGACCCGCTCCGGCCTGCCGACCACGGTCGTCGGCGCCTCGTCGTACTCGAGCTCGGTTCCCGAGCCGTCGGTGAACGAGCCGCAGTGCAGGGCCAGATCGTGCAGTGCAGCCGGGCCGGCGTTGTGGAACTGCATCCAGAACGTGATCACGGCGACGTGCTGGCGCTCCGAGAGCAGGTGCGACGCGGTGCCGTCGAGGACGAGGTGCGGGAAGGTCGAGGGCGCCGGGCGCCGGAGGATCACCCGTGCCTCCGAACGCTCTGTCCGGGAGGCGTCGCGGGGCCTCGAACCCGGCCGGCGAGTTGCAGGAGGCTGCATGCTGCGAGCACTCCGACGAGAGCTGCCGCCCAGCTCAGATCGCGGTGGTCGAAGAGGCCGAGGTGCGCCGGGACGCCCGTGAATCCGAGGATCCCCTGTGCTGCGGCGGCCGTCGCGAAGGCGAGCAGAGCGGCGGCCGCGGCGACCGTCGCGGGGGTCTGCGCCTCCTCTTCGGGGGCCTGGGCGAAGGCGCGGAGGGCCCCCAGGAGAGCGAGTGCACAGAGCAGCGCGGCGACCAGGGCGGCAGCCGTGTACGTGGGTCCGGAGCTGACCAGGAGGAGCGCGCCGGCCGCGATCCGCAGTGCGGCGAGAGCGATGGCCGGACCCCGCGCGAGGCCGGCGTCCCCGAGTCCGGCGGCCAGAACGGAGCGGGCACGGGCTGCGCTCGTGCCACGCGGGGAGGTGCCCCGCTCGGAGCCGCGCAGGACGCTCCGGACGGTGATGATCCCCGAGACGAGCAGGGCCGCACCGACGAGAAGGGGGAACACGAGGGCGGCGGCGGGAAGGATCGCCTCGGGTGCGGCGGGGGTCATTGTGAGGTCTCCTTGAGAGGCAGGGGGCAGCGCGGAGCACCTTGATGATCGGGTCTGTCGAGACTCTCTCGACCCCCTCGGCGCGAACGCTTCGGAGGCAGGCGCGCGCATCCGTCAGAACGCGCCGCCGAATGCGCCAAATAAGACCGAAAAACGCGCCACGCTCTTCGCGCGGGAGGGCGCCGTGGCGAAGATGACAGAGCTTCGGATCATCGACGTCAGCACGTCGCCGGTCCGGCCGAGCGCCGTTACCCCCCTGCGCCGGCCGACCAGTACGAAGCACGCTGTCGCGCCATCCCGACCGACGGCACCGCACCATTCGAATGCGAGCCACCCATGACGGCACCCGTGCGCCCACGGACCCCCACCCTCACCGAACGGATCGATCGCTCCCTCCTCTCGCTCCATGCAGAACCGGGCCTCGACGCCCGCGTCGTTGCGCGCACCCTGGGCGTGCCGGCGCTGGCGGTCACAGCGAACCTCTGGCTGCACCGCCGTAGCTCTGTGCGTTCCGCGCTCGCACGGATCCGCGTCGACGTCGCCCAGCGGATCATCCGAGAGCATGCGGCGTCGGCGCCGATCGTGCTCGTCCGGCGCCGCGCGGCGGAACGGGCCGGCTTCCGCTCGCTCGACGAGATGGACCGTGCCTTCCTCCGCTACCGCCGCCGCACGAGCTTCGACGTGCTGCTGACCAGCCGCGCGACGGTGGCGCGGCCGGTCTGAACGATCGGTCGGTCGCCTTCCGACGCGCGCGCCACTCGGTGACGCGGGAGCCGGAAGGCCTACCGGTCCGCTATAAGGGCGGAGAGCCGACTGATGCCCGACGGTCGGCCGACCGTCGGACTGATGTCGTCAGTGCGGTGACGGGCCGTTCCGCAGTACGGTCGTACGGGGATGACGAGGTCCCCCGTATCACTGGAGACATTCGATGACCAGTACCTCCGCGAAGCAGCCGATGGGGCGACGCGCCCTGTTCCAGAGTGCGCTCGGCGCCGGGATCGCCGGCGTGCTCGCCGTCGCCTCCGCGCCGCCAGCCTTCGCGGCCGTGAACTACTACGGCCTCACCACCGACGAGTGGAAGTCGCTGCAGCGCCTGTTTAGGGACAACGGCATCTCACCGGGAGCGATCGACGGAGTCCCGGGCACGAACACGTGGAAGGCGATGCAGCGGTTCCTCATCCTGCGCGGGCAGAACCCCGGCGTCGTCGACGGCCAGCCTGGCCCCAACACCTGGCGCGCCATCCAGCGCTTCCTCACCCAGTTCCCGTGGTACTCGGTCGGCCCGGTCGACGGCATCCCCGGGCCGCAGACCCGGGCGGCTCTGAAGCAGTGGGCCAACCTGGCCGCCTGACGGCTGTCGCGGCGGAGGGCGGCCGTCAGAGCCGGTCGGCCCGCCACTCCGTCGCGATCTCGACTCCGGTGCGGAACGCCTCCTCCTCGCGCTCGCGCAGCTCGACGCGGCGGATCTTGCCCGAGATCGTCTTGGGCAGCGGATGGAACTCCAGGCGGCGCACCCGCTCGAACGATGACAGCAGCTCGCGGGCGTGCGCGAAGATCGCGGCGGCGGTCTCGGCGGTCGGTTCCCAGCCATCGGCGAGCTCGACGTACGCCTTGACCGCGCTGTGGCGCAGCGCATCCGGAGCCGGCACCACAGCCGACTCGGCGACCGCCGGATGCTGGAGCAGCACGCTCTCGACCTCGAACGGCGAGATCGTGAAGTCGGACGACTTGAAGACGTCGTCGGTGCGTCCGACGAACGTGATGGTGCCGTCGAGGGCCCTCGCGGCGACGTCTCCGGTGTGGAACCAGCCGTCGGCGCGCGAGAGCGCGGTGCGCTCGTCATCGCCGAGGTACCCGGACATCAGGTTCACGGGCTCGGCGGAGAGGTCGAGGCAGATCTCGCCGGTGGCCGCCGGCTCGCCAGTCAGCGGGTCGATCAGCGCGACCGCGACGCCCGGCAGGGCGCGTCCCATGGCTCCGGGCACGATCGGGGCGCCGGGCGGGTTGCCGATCATCGCGGTGGTCTCGGTCTGGCCGTAGCCGTCGCGCACGGTGAGGCCCCACTCCCGCTCGATCGTCGCGATCACCTCGGGGTTCAGCGGCTCCCCGGCCGAGAGGATCTCGGCGAGTGCGCGTGGTCTCGCGCCGAGCTCCGACTGGATCAGCATCCGCCAGACCGTCGGTGGGGCGCAGAACGTGGTCACCTCGGCACGGTCGAGTTGCCGGTGCAGCGCGGCGGGCGAGAAGCGGCTGTAGTTGTAGACGAAGACGGTCGCCTCGGCGTTCCACGGCGCGAAGAAGCAGCTCCACGCGTGCTTGCCCCAGCCGGGCGAGCTGATCGCCATGTGCACGTCGCCGGGGCGGACGCCGAGCCAGTACATCGTGGTGAGGTGGCCCACGGGATACGACTGGTGGGTGTGCACGACCATCTTGGGCTGCGAGGTGGTTCCCGAGGTGAAGTAGATCAGGCACGGGTCGGAGCTCTCGACGACCACCGTCGGGCTGATCCCGAAGGGCTCGAGGGAGTCGTCGTAGTCGAGCCAGCCCTCCACCGGACCGCCCACGGCGATGAGCCCGACGTCGCCCGCGATCCCGTCGAACTTCGCGGTCTCGGCGGCGTCCGCGATGACGTGCGCAACCCGGCCGCGCTCGAGCCGCCCGGCCAGGTCGGTCGGCGAGAGGAGGGTCGTCGTGGGCAGGATCACGGCGCCGAGCTTCATGATCGCGAGCATCGACTCCCACAGCTCAAGCCGGTTGCCGAGCATCAGCATCACGTGGTCGCCCTGCTCGACGCCGACCGAGTGCAGCCAGGCCGCGACCTCGTCCGAGCGCCAGCGCATCCGGTCGAAGGAGTACTGCTGCTCGGAGCCGTCCTCCTCGACGATCCAGAGGGCGGTGCGCTCGTTGCCGATCGCGATCGCGTCGAACCAGTCGACCGCCCAGTTGAAGCGGGGGCCGACGTCGGGCCACTGGAAGGCCTCGTTCGCGGCCGCCGCGTCGGTGCGGTGCTGCAGGAGGGTGTCGCGGGCGGCGCGGAAGCTCCCGGTGGGGTTCATGCATGTCTCCGTAGCGGTCGAGGTCCGGCCGCTGGCAGGACGTCCCCATTCTCCTCCCGCGAGGATGCCGAAGGCCCGCGCGGCCGGGACTGGGGGTTCCCGCGGAGTGCCGGCTGCGCGCCGATGCGGGATCATGTCACGGGACCGGAGAAGGGCTGCATCCGTTCGCGCGGAGGGCGGGTCGGTGACAGCGCACGCAGCGGGGAGCACGAATGCCGACACGGATCGCTCGCATCGGCTCGGGCGCCTCCGTCCGTGCAGCTCTGGTGCTCGTGGCCGTCGGCGCGGTGATCGCGGTCGTGACGACACTGGTCCTCCTCCTGCTCTCGCCTCCCGGAGGAGGCCGGCAGCCCGTCGAGACGGTGAGGCCCGTCGTCGTCATGACGTCAGCGACGGTCGCCGCCCTCGCCGTCGGTGCGGCTCCCTACTCCGTGCTCCGCGGGCGGGCACCGTGGCCAGCCCTGTGGCTCGCGTCCGTCGTGTGCGTGCTCGCTCTGGCGCTCGCGGTCGTCGTCGTGGTCGACTGGTGGGGCGCGGGCGACGGGACCACGGCCCTCTGCGCGATGGTCGTCATGGTCCCGGTCTGCTGCTACTGCGCCGTCGCGGTCGTCGTGACGGAGGCGCTCCTCCGGCGACGCGAGCGCACGGGCCGCTAGCGTCGGGATCGGGCGGCTGCGTGTCTTCCAGGAGCGGTCGCGTGACCGCGGCGACTCGGGTAGACCGGAAGGACCGAGTGGACAGGGGAACCACCGTGACAACCACCACGACCACCGTGCGGACCACGACCAAGGGCGCGATCGCGGCGCTCGGGATGCTGATGGCGTTCGCGCTGGGCGGGTGCACTCCGAGCGAGGACGCGCCGGGCGCGACGAACGGGGCGACGACTGCTCGGACCCCGACGGCGACACCGACTGCGAAGCCCCTCGGGGCCGTGACGCTGCCTGACGGTGCCTCGGCCGCCGTCCGCTGGACCGATCGGATCGGAGCGGTGCCGCCGCAGTCCGTGCACCTCAGCGGCGAGCCCGTGCACATCACGGTGTCGGTCGACTGCGACACCGAGGACGCCGAGGTGACGATCGAGGTGGTCGGAGTGATGACCGGCGGCTCATCGTGCTTCTTCAGTCCGAGCACGACCCGCACGAGGACCGGAGGCGGCAACACGGCCACCATGGATGTCGCGGTCGAGCAGAACGCCGAGATCAGGGTGACCACGGAGCCGGCCGACGCGCACTGGTCGGGCGCTGTCTCGACCGGCGCGCGCACGGCTCAGTGAGTGGTCGGCGGCGCGTCAGCCGATCGGCACGCCCAGCTCGGCCATGAACGGCTCGGCGTCGACGGCCTCGCCGTCGACCCGGGTCTCGAAGTGCAGGTGGCAGCCGGTGGAGGCGCCGGTCGACCCGCGCAGAGCGATGACCTGACCCACGGTGACGGTGTCGCCGACCGAGACCATCAGCTCGCTGTTGTGCGCGTAGCCGGTCTCGATGCCTCCGCCGTTGTCGAGCAGGATCCAGTTGCCGTAGCTGCCCTGGAAGGACGCCTCCTCGACGGTGCCGCTGGCCGCCGCGAGGACGGGGGTGCCGCACGCGCCGGCGAGGTCGGTGCCCTTGTGGAACAGGTTCACGCCCGCGACGGGTGCGTCAGGGCGCGGGCCGTAGCCGCTCGAGACACGGCCGGCGATCGGGACGACCCAGGCGCCCGAGACCCCCTCCGCGGCGGCGGTCGATTCTCCGGCCGTGGCGGTGATCGCCTCGAGCGAGGCGGTGGGCACGAGGACCTCGGGCTTCGCCTCGGCGGCGAACGAGTCGCGCGTGACGCTCTTCTGCACGACTCCGGCGGCGACGAAGCTCTGCGGGCGGGCCGCAGCGACGGCGCTCGCCGAGTCGCGGGCCATCTCGGAGTCGGCGGTGCCGCCGACGGCGAACGCGGGCATCGTGGTCGTGATCGCGATGCCGGCCACGAGGGTCATC